>JBJKPH010000026.1:0-9977 GCA_046706585.1 Bacteroidales bacterium
GTTGAGTTGGGGTAGGTGGTGGGATCCTGTAGTTATGCCTGAACCTATAAATTCAAGGTTTAATGATTTTGCCCTGGTGAATGAGAAAAGCAGCCCCGGGGGATTCTTTACTTCCGACAGGGAGAAAAACGATGATATTTACCATTATTCTTCACTGATAATCAGAAAGGTTACCTGTGATGCAATGATTATGGACAGTTTCTGCTACGAGTTTATAGAAGAAAAAGCCGTCAGATTTGATTCAATGCCCTACGATTATGAGTGGGATTTTGATGACGGAACAAAAGCCCTTGGTGTGGTTGCAGATCATTGTTTCGAGAATCCTGGCATATATGTTGTAAAACTGAATATTATTGATAAGCTGACCGGAGAGGTCCAGTATAACGAACAAAGTGAATTAATGACCATTAAAAGGACTGAACAGGCCTTTTTTACTGCTCCCGATACTATAGGGCAGGGAGAGGCTGTGACTTTTGATGCCTCCAGGACAAATCTGCCCGATTGGGATATTGGTGAGTATTACTGGAACTTTGATGACGGGTCAATAGCAACAGGGCAAATGGTGCAAAAGGTATTTGATAAATCAGGGGAATACGCAGTACAACTGATTATTTCTACGGCCCCTGATAATACAGGGGCAAAACAGGAAACCTGTGTTACGAAAATTATAACTGTGGAACAACGACAATGATTATAATGATTACTTTTGGAATTAAATGAAGATACAGATCAAGATATCAGGATTATTTTTATCGACACTACTGCTGTTCTTAGCAACAATACCTGTTGTTTCCCAACCGGTCCCGGCTGAAGATGAAAATATTCCATACCTGATGACTTTTGGTAAGGACGGGAAGACTTCATGGGGTGATGATGACTTTTCATCAACATTCTTCTTCAAAATACCCGATACATATACCGAACCTTTCTATATAAGGGTGTTCGACCCGGATGTCGGAGGTGAAACAGATGAGATAAACGGGTTCTGGGATACAAAAATGTCATATACCATTTATGGCGGAACCGGATGTTTCTCAAATGATGATGCCAAAGGGATCCAGCCTACCGGTGAATACAGAAGCGGTACTTTGCTCGCTTCAATGGTGTTCGGAATGAACAACAGGTATGATAACCAGTGGTATACATTCGGTCCTTTTAATCCTACTGAAGGTGAATATACAGAGGATTTCAAGGGTTATATCTTTAAGATAATTACTGAAGGTATTTCAGGAGATGACGGTAACCTGTACCGCTATTATTTGTCAAAGAAACCAAATGAGAATGTACCCATAGAAGATGCCAACGCCTTTACCTATGAGTATTCATTCAGGATGTGGAATGACCGGAATGAGATATCGCATATATACCCCTACATTGATACGGCATGTATTTTTGTAAAGCAGGTAAACTTTGACTGGGACGGTGACGGTTATATAAGGGTGGCGTCGGTTGTCAGAAAAGGTCAGCTTGCAACTATATCTCACGAAGATGACTGGGCTGAAAGTAAAATACAGATACAGGACGAGGAAAGGAATACTTCGCTTGACTTCCAGTTTATTAAAAGACAGGATCAACTCGTAAGGAACAATAATGTGGTCATCTCAGTAGAAAACCAGTATGGAGAAATGATGCCCTTCTTCACAATCCCTATTGGAGGAGTTCCTGTTTATAATCCATCAATAAGGGTAAAACCAATAGATAAGAAATGAGATATATATTCCGCAGAACAAAAGAAATGATAATGATCCTGGTATTATTATCATCAGGGAATATTTTTTCATTCTCTCAGACCTATAATTTCAGGAATTTCAATGTTGACCAGGGTCTGCCAGGAAAATTTGCCTATACTATCAGTCAGGATAAGGATGGTTTTATATGGATAGGGACAGGAAACGGACTCTGCCGGTTCGACGGGTCTGATTTTTACACCGGCAGCATAAACGATTCAACTTCGACAGGGTTTCCTGTTACAGATCTCACTACCGGTGACAAGACAATTTATTTCGGTTACAGTGACGGACGACTATTATATGAGAAGGACGGCCAACTGTCGGAAATAGGCAGCCTGGATGCAAACAGGATAAATGATATTATTGCCGATACCAGGGGCAGGATCTATGCCGTTAGCCAGATGAAGGGTCTGTACATGATCGATCCCGATGCAAACCATTCTGTCAGTAAACTGGTATCCCCGGTCGATTACAGTCTTTATGCAGCCTGCTTTACAGAGGAAGGAGATCTGTTGCTTGGCACACAGCAGGGACTGGTACTGGCGGGCCTGAACGATATGGTGCTCAAGGTGATTGACGAACCGGAGGAATTCAGCTATATTAAGGTGCAGGCCATTGAAAGGCTCGGGAACAGTAACCGGTACATGGTGGGAACTGAAGGTGAAGGATTGTTTATTGTGGAGGTAAATAACGGGAGGATCGTCTCAACCAGGTTTGACAATGAACTTCTGTCATATCTCAGGGTACAGTCGATACTGCCGGTTGAGGAAAATACCGTATGGGTGGCGACATTTGGAGACGGACTTCTCAAGCTGACGATCGATGAAGGATCGGGAAAGGTTGCGAACATTGAACAGTTCAATAAAGAGAAAGGATTACCGGGTGATGATATAAAATCGATATTCCGCGACAGGGAAGGTAACATGTGGATAGGTACGTTTGGTAATGGTATATCTGTATTGAGCTCCGATGCATTTATCTTTTACAGACCCGGCGGTGAAAGCACTGAGAATAATATAATATGGGTCGGCGAATTCAATAATGATATCTTTGCCGGTTCGCAACAGGGATATTACATTCTTGATAAAAAGGGTGGAAGTGTTAAGAACTATGTCAGGCTCAGCGGTGCGACCGGAATGACAGATATCCAGGTGTATGCACTCTCAGATAATGGTGATGTTTATTTTGGTACCGCAGGCTCAGGTCTGTTTGTAAGGAACAAAAGCGGAAACATCAGAAAAATATTCGAATCGCGCAATAGCATCGAAAACTATATCAATGATATTAAAATTGATAATGGTTACATATGGCTTGCCACAAGGGGTGGGGTTATATCTGTTTCACAACAGAGTGGAAATATTATCAGATATACAACAACCGAAGGACTGCCGCACAATAATATTTACCAGGTAATGCCTGACGGCACCGGAAAGGTGTACGTTGCCACTCAGGGTAACAGATTGTATACTATCGATCCCCAAACAGGTATACATTCAGGAAAAGCAGTTATCTACGGCGGAGCGAGGAATGAGTTCCAGGCACATTCGATCGATTCAGAAGGGAAGATATGGGTATGCACAAGGGGCTCGGGCGTATTCAGTTTTGCCGGTGATTCGGTCTGGAACCTAACTGCCGCAGGAGGCCTGTTCTCAAACTATTGCTACAGTATTTTATGTACCAGCGATGACAAGGTATGGATAGGGCATGAAAGGGGATTCTCGGTGTTCGACCAGAAACTGAACCAGGTCAGAACATTCCCGGATATTTTCGGACATGACGAAGATTATAACCCGAATGCAATTTGTGAGACCTCCGACGGTCTCGTTGTAATGGGGACAACAGAAGGGTTGATGGTGTATGACAGAAGCAAGGATGCAGAGAGCATTTTCCCTCCCCAGACCAATATTCTTTCAGTGACCATTGACAATACCGTGCAACCACTCAATGGATCATATCTCCTGCCTTACCATGGAAGGTATACCGTGAAGATCGATTTCGTGGGGATATATTTTACAGACCCTGATAAAGTATACTACAGGTATATACTAGACAATTACGATACTGAATGGTCGGAGTCGACATTCAACAACAGTTGCACTTACAGGCTGAGCGACGGTAATTATCATTTCAGGGTTGTTTCATATAACTATGATGGAATAACCAGCAATCAGGAGGCAGGTTTCGACCTGATAATAAAAAAGCCCCTATGGAGGATGTGGTGGTTCCTGCTGCTAATGTTTATCCTGATCATTGGCCTTATAGTAATTATTATAACAATCAGGGATACTGCCCAGAGAAAAGCCAAGCAGACACTCGAAGATGAACTGGCGAACAGAACTGTTGAGGTTAGGGCTCAGAAGGAGGAGATTGAGCAAAAGAACAGGGAGATTACCGACAGTATAAATTATGCCCAGCGAATACAGGCAAGCCTCCTGCCGCCACTTAGTAAGCTTGAGGAAGCATTCAGAGGAAATTTCGTATTCTTCAGGCCAAGGGATATTGTGAGCGGTGATTTTTACTGGTTCGACCGTGTGGATGATGAAAAATTTGTTCTGGTATGTGCCGATTCAACGGGACATGGAGTTCCGGGAGCGTTCATGTCGATGATCGGATCAGCCCTGCTCCAGGAGATTGTTACCCGTAAGGAGATAACCAGGCCTTCGGAGATACTGGCAACACTCGACAGGGAGATATCATCTACCCTGAACCAGGGTGTGGATGGCCTCTCTACAAGTGATGGGATGGATGTTGTGGTGTGTGAGTATAATTCAAAGACCAGACTTCTCAGATTTGCTTCAGCAATGCGCCCTGTGATACTGGTAATGGATGGCGAGCAGTATTATATAAGGGGTAATAAAAATTCTGTGGGAGGAGAAATAGTAGCTGAAAAATACTTCGACGATCAGGAGTACTACCTTAAAGAGAATGATCTTGTTTATCTCTTTTCTGACGGCTACCCTGATCAGTTTGGCGGAAGCGCAGGTAAAAAACTGAAGATCCTTCGGTTGAAAAGACTGATCGATGATATCAAAGGACTTTCGATGGAAGAGCAACAGAAAAAAGTTGTTGATTTCTTCGACAGGTGGAAAGGCGATCTTGACCAGGTAGATGATGTTCTTCTTATGGCGCTGAAGGTTTAAGACCCTCCGGGCAAACACCCTCCGTCACCCGAAAATACAATATCACAGGTCGATGCTGTATTGCTTATATGACCGGCCCTGTCCTTTACCCAAAAATCATATCTTACTGTATCATCAAAACTGGTCAGCAGCGAGTAATAGATCGTAACCTCAATAGTCCCCGTCATTGCCTGGTTCTGCCCGGTCATCTCAATATAGGGGATCCTGTAATTGCCCGGTTTAAGAGGATCATAGGGATCGGTGATCTCAACATAGTTTCCGCTTGTTTTCTTATAACAGGTGATGAAAAGGTTTGTTGTGTCACCAAGGTATACTCCCTGGGCATCAAATCCAAGGTCTCCGTCGCCATCTTCAAAATAGAAATTCAGTCTTCCGGCTTTTGAAGGTCCCAGTAAAGTGATTGTGTCGAAAACAGTAAAGTCCCTGAATTCTATTACAGGTTCAGGAGGCAGGTGCCTGATCTTTACGCACGACATGCTCAGTGCGATCAGGATAAATAGTGACAGGTATGTTAAACGCCTTGCCATAGTCTGAGTTACCTTAACAAAAATCACACCAATATACTATTTCTTTCTGAAAAATATCCTTATGGGAACACCGCTGAAGTTGAATTTCTCCCTTAGCCTGTTCTCGACATATCGCCGGTAAGGGTCCTTAATATATTGGGGGAGATTACAGAAAAAAGCGAACGACGGTGCATGAGTGGGAAGCTGTGTGACATACTTGATCTTTATATATTTACCTTTTGTGGCGGGAGGAGGATTCCTCTCTATTGCCTCAAGCATGTATTCATTCAACTGCGATGTGGGGATCTTCCTTACCCTGTTATTATAAACCTCCATGGCTGTATCGACTACCTTCATTATCCTCTGCTTATTGATCGCAGTGATAAAAAGAACAGGGTAATCGGTGAAAGGAGCGGTCCTGGCTTTTATTTCCGCTTCAAATTTTTTCATCGTGTGATTATCCTTTTCTATAAGGTCCCACTTATTTACCAGGAGAACCATCCCTTTATTGTTCCTGATAATCAGGTTAAGGATATTCATGTCCTGTGCCTCAACAAGCATTGATGCATCAACCATAAGCAGGCAGACATCAGAATTTTCGATAGCTCTTACCGACCTGAGGACCGAGTAGAATTCAATATCCTGGTGAACTTTGCCTTTTTTCCTTAAGCCTGCAGTGTCAACCAGAAGGAAATCGTGGTTATATTTCCTGTATCGTGCAAAAATTGAGTCCCTTGTTGTGCCGGCAATCGGAGTTACAATATTCCTCTCCTCTCCGAGAAGTGAATTGATCAGCGTTGATTTACCAACATTGGGCCTGCCAACAACCGTAAATTTAGGAAGTTCTTCCTCAGCCTCCGGTTCGTCTTCAGGCAGAAGACCAACTACTTCATCCAGCAGATCACCGGTTCCGCTGCCGTTGATCGATGAGATCGTGAAAAAGTTGCCCAGTCCGAGTGAGTAAAATTCCGCTGCATCATTAAGCCTGTCGCTGTTATCAACCTTATTGACAACCATAATGGTCTTTTTGTTACTTTCCCTGAGAAGCTGTGAAACCGATTCATCCAGATCGGTCACACCCGTGGTGACATCAACCATGAAAAGAATAAGATCCGATTCTTCAATTGCCAGTATGACCTGCTTGTTGATCTCTTCTTCAAAAGTGTCATCAGAGTCGGTGACGTAGCCGCCGGTATCGATAACAGAAAATTCCATACCGTTCCAGACAGATATTCCATAATGCCTGTCACGTGTTACCCCGCTTACTTCATCGACTATTGCCAGCTTTGATTCTGTGAGCCTGTTGAAGAGGGTCGATTTACCCACGTTGGGTCGTCCTACTATAGCTACTATCCTGCTCATCCCAATAAATTAATATCCGAACCTGTGCAGTGCATTTTTATTGTTTCTCCAGTCTTTGTTAACTTTAACAAAGAGCTCCAGGAACACCTTCCTTCCAAGGAACTGTTCAATATCCACTCTTGCTTCGGTTCCTGTTTTTTTTAATCTTTCACCTTTGTGACCTATTATTATCCCTTTCTGGCTTTCCCTGGCAACATGTATAATTGCCCTGATACGTGAAATACCAGGCTCATCAGTAAAACTCTCTATCTCCACTTCCACCGAATATGGTACCTCTTTCCTGTAATTGAAAAGTATCTTTTCCCTTATTATTTCAGTAACAAAAAACCTTTCATGCCTGTCGGTGAGCTGATCCTTCGGAAAATAGGCCGGTCCTTCAGGTAATTTTTCCAGGATCAGTTTAAGAAGATTATCGAGGTTGAATTTCCTGAGGGCCGATAAGGGAACAATAACTGCACCGGGAGCAATTTCAATCCATTTTTCGTACAGGGCATTCAGCTTTTGCTCATCGGTGAGATCGATCTTGTTAATGGCTATTATCATGGGGACACCCGATCCGAGTATCCTTTCAAGGTACTCACTTTTCTGTCCCGGAGTTTCAATAACATCGGTAACATACAAAATAAGATCGGCATCGGTAAGGGCTGTATCCACCTCTTTCATCATCGATTCCTGAAGCATGTACTTTGGGTTCAGGATACCGGGAGTATCTGAGTAGACGATCTGGAAATCCTCACCATTAACGATACCCATTATCCTGTGCCTTGTGGTCTGTGCCTTATGGGATATGATTGAAAGTCTTTCCCCGACCAGGGCATTCATAATGGTCGATTTTCCCACATTGGGATTTCCCAGAATATTGACAAATCCCGATCTGTGTTTCTTTACCTGCTTACTCATAGTTACCCCTTGTGAGCATTCGTATTTCCTGATCGGTAAGAAATCGCCATTTTCCCCTTGGCAGATTCTTTTTTGTGAGGCCTGCGTAATATACGCGGTCGAGCTTCCTGACCCTGTAACCGAGTGCTTCGAAAATTCTTCTTACCACCCTGTTTTTGCCCGAATGGATCTCCAGACCAATTTGTGATCTGTCATCGATATCAGGATATGACGCCACATCTGCAAATACCTTTTCATCTTCACCGATATCCACGCCTGCCGTTACGGCTTCAAGATCACTCCTGGTAACCGGCCTGTCAAGGAATACATGGTATATCTTCTTCTTGTTGTATCTGGGGTGTGAAAGCTTTTCCGATAATCCCCCGTCATTGGTCAGCAGCAACAGACCTGTGGTGTTCTTGTCTAGCCTGCCTACCGGGTACAGTCTTTCAGGGCATGCTCCTGCTATCAGGTCGGTGACCTTCCTTTCGGCATGCGGATCATCCGTGGTTGTGATATACCCTTTGGGTTTATTCAATAGTATATATACTTTGCGCTCGGAACTGATCTTTTTCCCTTTGTATTTTACAATGTCACCCTTTCCGATCTTTATGCCCATATCGGTGACAATCTTTTCGTTTACCATTATCTGACCTGCCCTTATCAGTTCGTCGGCATCCCTGCGTGAACAAACACCGCAATTGGCAATATACCTGTTGAGCCTTATTTCTTCAGGGATTACGGGTTGTTCCTTTTTCCTTTGTTTATACCTGTTGTTCATTGTCTTGTTCTACCGGTGGGCAAAGGTACAAATTAAATGGAATAAACTCTATGTCAGCACCTGGCATGAGCATCATACCGGACAAAATATTCATTTATTTTTTGCATTTTTGTACTCCGGCACGGAAGACATTCCGGATTAACACTTAAGTAATGACACTTATTAAATCCATATCAGGTATCAGGGGAACGATCGGGGGCAGTACGGGCGAAAATCTTACTCCTGCCGATATAGTAAAATTCTGTTCGGCATACGGCGAATGGATAAAGAGGAGAAACAGAGGAGAAAGTGTTTCAGTTGTAACAGGTCGCGATGCAAGGGTTTCAGGCCGGATGGTAAGCAGCCTCGTTTCTGCGGCACTGAATGGAATGGGAATTAATGTAACTGATCTTGGCCTGGCAACAACACCAACGGTTGAAATAGCTGTAATGCTGGAGAATGCACAGGGCGGTATAATAATCTCGGCAAGCCATAATCCCTGGCAGTGGAACGCCCTGAAGTTGCTTAAAGAGAACGGAGAGTTCCTGAACTCAGATGAGGGTGGCGAAGTTCTTGATATTGCCGGGTCTGGTGAGTGGCAATTCAGTCCGGTTGAAGAGCTGGGGATATGTACAATTAATGACACATATCTTGATAAGCATATCGACATGATATTGTCTCTCCCGCTGGTAAATAGCGACAGGATCCGTCAGGCAGGATTTACAGTAGCTATTGATTGTGTAAATTCAGTGGGTGGTATTGCATTGCCATTACTGCTGGAAAGACTGGGTGTAGAAAGAGTTATAGAACTTTATACCGGGCCGACAGGGATCTTTCCGCATAATCCTGAGCCGCTTCCGGGGAATATTACCGATCTCTCTTCCAGAGTTGTTGAAACAGGAGCCGATGTGGGATTTGTTGTCGACCCTGATGTCGACAGGCTGGCTATTGTTTGTGAGGACGGATCTCCTTTCAATGAGGAGTATACGCTTGTGGCATGTGCCGACTATATTCTTGGAAAGCAACAGGGCGATACCGTTTCAAACATGTCATCAAGCCGTGCACTAAGGGATATAACCATGGCCCACGGAGGAAGGTGGTATTATTCGGAGGTTGGTGAAGTAAATGTTGTTGAAAAGATGAAGCAGGTAAATGCCGTTATCGGTGGTGAGGGGAATGGAGGGATTATTTATCCTCCCCTGCATTTCGGAAGGGATGCCCTGGTTGGAATAGCACTGTTCCTGTCACATCTGGCCGAATCATCAATGAAATGCACCGAATTACGGTACAGGTATCCTAACTACCACATTTCAAAGAACAGGATCGAACTGCCTCAGGGAACCGATCCTGACCAGGTAATGGATGAACTGGGAAAAATTCTCGGCGACCGTGTTTCTGACCGGGGCGATGGGCTCCTTATGGAGACAGGAACGGGCTGGGTGCTTGTCAGGAAATCAAATACCGAACCTATTCTGCGGGTCTATTCCGAAGCTCCTGATCCGGAGATTGCCGAAAAACTATCGGCCGAAATCATAAAAATTGTTAAAAACCTGTCTTCTGAAACAAATTAAGTGTTAAGACGGGAATAGTAGCAGTAGGA
>JBJKPH010000027.1:0-3001 GCA_046706585.1 Bacteroidales bacterium
GAATCATATACGGTACAATTGTCATGCCTGGGAATGGAAAAGGAGACATACATCGTTGATATAAAAAGTTCCGGAACCCTAAATATGGAAATGACCGAACAGCTTATTACTCTCCAGGAAGTGGTAGTAAGGGCGGGGACCTACGATAATGTAAGAGGTATGCAGATGGGATTCCAGCGGATAGAAATGAAGGATATAAAAAATATACCGGCGGTAATGGGCGAAAGGGATATCCTCAAAGTTGCACGCATGATGCCTGGTGTACAGACCGTGGGAGAAGGATCTGCCGGATTCAACGTCAGAGGTTCGTCTTCAGACCAGAATCTTTTTCTTATTAATGATATTCCCGTGTTCAATACCGGTCATCTTTTCGGTTTCTTTTCAGCTTTCAATCCCGATATGATCAGCGACTTCAACCTCTATAAAAGTGCATTCCCTGCTGAATACGGCGGAAGACTGGCCTCTATCTTCGAAATATCTACAAGGAAAGGGAACAAGAAGAAATTCGGGGCAAGGGGCGCACTCAGTCCGGTAACCGCTTCGCTGCTGGCTGAAACACCTCTGGTAACAGACAAGGGTTCAATAATTATCGGGGCCAGGTCGACCTATTCCGACTGGATACTGAACAGGATCGATGATCCGGACATAAAAAACAGCAGTGCTTCATTCAACGATATAATGGCAGGAGTACATTTTCTCCCCGACCCGAAAAGCTCGCTTCAGTTGTTCGGTTACTACAGCAAAGACCGGTTCAGACTGTCGACAACCAATATTTACAGATATGAGAACATCGGAGCTTCGGTATTATACAACAGAAAGCTCAATCCACGATGGGATATGAATTCGGCACTTGTTTACAGCAAGTACAATAATTACCATGCCTTTATCGAAGAGCCGGCAAAAGCATATGACAACATGTTCAGTGTGAGCCAGAAAGAGCTCAAAGTCAAGCTTACCGGTTATCAGTTCAACAGGCACAAGACAGAAGCAGGAACCGACATTGTCTTTTATAATGTCGACCAGGGAATTTTCAAACCATATAATGATGAATCACTGATAATTCCAAACAGGATAGGTGGGGAAAGAGGTGTCGAAACATCCCTCTTCATCTCCGATGAGTTGTCATTAAGCGACAGGCTTACAATATATGGTGGATTAAGGTACAGTGTTTTCAATTACATGGGTCCGAAAGATATCTTTATATATGCAGATGTGCTGCCACGCATACCTGAAAATATTACAGATACGGTTAGTTATGTAAAGAATAAAAGCATCGTATCATATTCGGGCCCTGAGTTCAGGGCTTCGGTGAACTGGGAAATAATGCCGGATTTTTCTTTGAAACTGGGATATAACAGGATGAGACAATATCTTTTCATGCTCTCAAACACAGTTGCAATATCTCCTACCGACAGATGGAAGCTTACCGATCCTTATGTTGAGCCGCCGGTGGCCGACCAGCTAAGCCTGGGACTATACAAGAATTTTAATCTTGCTGCCCTGGAAACCTCTGCCGAGGTCTATATCAAGAAAACCGATAATGTTGTTGAATATAAGGATGGGGCAGATGTCTCAACCGAATCAAATTTTGAAACTCTGATACTACAGGGTATGCAGGATTCATGGGGAGCAGAGTTCCTCCTGAAAAAGAACGCCGGTCGTTTTACAGGATGGGTAAGTTACACCTATTCACGTTCTGTGATCACTGTAACCGGCGATTATTCATGGGAAATGATAAATGAGGGTGTGCCATATGCTGCCAACTATGATATCCCCCACTCCTTTAATTTTGTTTCGAATTACAGCCTCTCACGAAGAATAAGCTTTTCTGCAAACATGGTTTACAGCTCAGGGCGCCCGATTACCTATCCTACAGGGGTGTTCAAGATCAATGGCATGCAGGGGGTCAGTTACTCGTACAGGAACGAGTTCAGAATACCCGATTATTTCAGAATAGATATTTCGATGAATATTGAGGGAAACCTGCTGAAGAGAAAGGTTGCCCATGGTTCATGGATGTTTTCTGTATACAACTTCACTGGAAGAAAGAATGCCTACTCTGTCTATTTCAAGAACGAAAAAGGTATACTTAACGGGTATAAGCAATCGATATACGGTGTGCCTGTTTTCACCGTGAGCTATAACTTTAAACTTGGCAACTATGCGACTGAATAAAGTTCTACTTACCATATTGCTTACAGGCATAGTATCATTTTCCTGTATCGAGGAATTCACGCCGGAGACAGGAAGTTACGAAGACAGGCTTTTTATTGAAGCTTTCGTGTCGCAGGATCCGGATCTGCCCCACCAGGTAGTTATTGCAAGAACAAAGCCGGTAAACTACAAGGAACCTGTAGTTACACATTACTATAACTACCGGAAACCTAAGTACACCCCTCCTCCCGAATATCTTTCGGGAGCTACGGTAAAGGTCATTTGCGATGATGGTACTGAAAGTAACTTCGTTGAAACCGGCCAGGGTGTTTATACCGACCCTGACAATGAACTTGTTCTTGAAGAAGGGAAAAGATACAAATTATATATACAAACCCTCGATATGTCGGTATTTGAATCGGCATATGAAAATTTCACCGCTCCTCCGCCGATCGATTCAATCTCATACAAGGTAAGGCAAATGAAAGTTACAGATGCAGGTGAAGTAAGCGAGGGTTACCAGTTCCAGGTGACATCTCACAGTGAAGCCGACGAACCGCTCTATATGAGGTATATAATTGACGAAACGTACATGTATCATGTCCCGTATGTAGCCGATTATATGTGGAACGGATCAAGGAGAATAGAGTTCTCAAACCTTGATTCCATGACCTGCTATAAAACCGAAGAGGTTCCCGGCATATATATTGCCACATCAGAAGGACTTGTTGAGAACACTATCAAGGGTGGTTATATCAACTATGTTTCCCAGTTTGGTGATCAGCTGACCATCAGGTATTCTTTACTTGTATACCAGATGAGCATAAACAAATCGGCTTATGCATTC
>JBJKPH010000028.1:0-6487 GCA_046706585.1 Bacteroidales bacterium
GGCTCCAACTGATCCGAACTTCCCGATAAACTGTGTCATCTGGTAGTTTATCATATTGTCAATCCATGTAACTGAGAGTTCGAACGGACCCGGGTAACCCTCTGAACTTACACGTCCAAAAAGGATCTGGAGGAAAGGCCTTACCAGGATATAGGAAAAAAGGGCAAACAGGGCCGACAGAATATTATATGCCACATTCTGAAATGCCTGCAGCTTATACGGCATTATCAATGAAAAAAGTATCCTTATTCTTTTCATCCTATGGATTATTACCTCCCGGTGTAGTTAAAGGGTGTAACAGCCAGTAGCTCCTCCCTGACACTCTCATCTATATCCAGATCGTCAATAAAATCTCGTATCTCAACGGCAGTTATCCTTGCATTTGTCCGGGTAAGTTTCAGAAGAGCTTCATATGGCTTCGGATAACCCTCACGTCTCAGGATGGTTTGTATTGCCTCAGCCACAACCGCCCAGTTATCCTCAAGGTCGGCATCTATTTTTTTTCTGTTAACAATCAGTTTGTTTACACCCCTCAGTAACGATTTGAAGGCTATCAGGGAATGAGCGGCCGGAACACCAGTATTTCTCAAAACCGTCGAGTCTGTAAGGTCTCTCTGCAACCTCGATACGGGGAGTTTTTCAGAAAGGTAGCCAAACAATGCATTGGCAACACCCAGGTTTCCCTCGGCATTTTCAAAATCAATAGGATTGACTTTGTGAGGCATAGCTGATGACCCTACTTCACCCTGCTTGATCTTCTGCTTGAAATAGTCAAATGAAATGTATGTCCATATATCGCGTGAAAAATCGATCATTATCGTATTGATCCTTCTCATGCAATCGAACAGGGCAGCAAGGTTGTCATAATGCTCAATCTGTGTTGTCGGGTACGACCTTGAAAGTCCCAATATATCATTTACAAAGTGGTCGCCAAACCGGTGCCAGTCGATCTCGGTGTAAGCTGCATAATGAGCATTGAAATTACCTGTGGCTCCCCCGAATTTTGCCGACCACGGAATATTGCCAAGCTGCAGAAGCTGCCGTGTAAGCCTTTCGGCAAATACGGCCATCTCTTTCCCAAGCCTCGTGGGAGAAGCCGGCTGGCCATGTGTGCGGGCAAGCATTGGTATATCCTTCCATTCATCGGCAATCTCTTCGATCCTGTTTTTAAGGTCATAAACAAGTGGAAGATAGATATCTTCGGTGTACTCCTTAAGCGACAGGGGTACAGCTGTATTGTTTATATCCTGGGAGGTCAGCCCGAAATGGATAAATTCGCTCCATGCACCGAGTTCCATCCGCTCAAATTCCTGTTTCAGAAAATACTCCACGGCTTTAACATCGTGGTTGGTAGTCAGCTCGATCTCTTTTATCTTTTGTGCATCCTGAATTGAAAATTCATCGCATATCTGCCTCAGGCTTTCGAAGCGGGTTGTGTCGAAACCGGACAGCTGAGGTAGTGGTATCTCACACAACGCTATAAAATATTCGATCTCCGATTTCAGCCTGTACTTTATCAGCCCGAACTCTGAAAAATAACCGGAAAGTTCCGACACCTTGTCGCGGTATCTCCCGTCAACCGGGGAAATGGTTGTAAGTTTGTTTAGGTCCATTATATGCACCTGTTAATCTGTTTATGTTGATCAGCGGTAAATTTACTACTTTACAGGAGGAAAAAAAACTGAAATTTTGTATTTTCGGCCGTTTGTGGATAGGAATAAAGAACTATGAGATGAGCAAGATAAGGATATCCGCAGTAAGATATGCAAACACCTACCCCCTGATATACGGGCTGAGGGAATCGGGAATTGACAAAGAGGCAGTAATAGATATAGACCACCCGGCAGACTGCGCTGCAAAACTGGCTTCAGGAAAGGCTGACATTGGTCTTGTTCCGGTAGCGGTGCTGCCAACTCTTGAAAGTTATAATATCCTGAGTGATTACTGCATCGGTACTAACGGAGAAGTAAGGACCGTCATGCTGCTTAGCAATTCGCCTTTTGAAAAGATAAACAAGATCTATCTCGACTACAGGTCGAGGACCTCTGTTGCACTAACCAGGGTGCTTGCTAAGAACTGGTGGAAGAGAGATTTCATCTGGGAAAGCACAGGTCCTGGTTTTGATTTTATGGGAGTGGGAGATAATGAAGGTCTGGTAATTATCGGAGATCAGTGTTTTGCGATGGAAGAGAGCTATAAACAAAGAATCGACCTTGGAGCGGAATGGAGGAAGTTTACCGGGCTGCCTTTTGTCTTTGCATGCTGGGCCTCCGTAAAAACCCTTGATAAAGGATTTACAGAGAGATTTAACAGTGCACTCGACTACGGTATCAACCATACTGATGAGGCTGCTGAAAAATTCGGAAGTATGAGCTCAATGCCGATTGAAACACTGAGACAATACCTCAAAGTCAATATCGACTTCCATTTCAATGATGAGAAAAAAATAGCGATGCACACCTTTTTTAGTTATCTTAAGGAACTAAACCGATAAACTTATGAGACGGGTCCTGAACCTTACACTACTGCTCGCTATGGTACATGTGACAATCATTTCAGGCCAGGAGCAGGAAAAAACCCTTGTATACAGGTTTGATATCACCAGGGTGATCGCAGCACCTGTATGGAGAATGACAAAGATGAGCCTGAAAGAGGCAAGAGAGATGGATGCCGATTACATATTGATCCATATGAATACATATGGTGGACAGGTAGATATGGCTGACTCAATCAGAACTGCCCTGCTGAATTACCCCAAACCGGTTCTGGTATTTATCGATAACCAGGCAATATCGGCCGGGGCCCTGATCTCGATCGCCTGTGACAGTATTTACATGAGATCAGGGGGAAGTATCGGTGCCGCTACAGTGGTCAATCAAACCGGGGAGCAGGTACCCGACAAGTACCAGTCATTTATGAGAGGTATGATGAGGTCAACAGCCGAAGCACATGGCAAAAAACCGGTAGTAAAGGACGGTGACACAACATGGGTATGGCACCGCGATCCCGACATAGCCCAGTCAATGGTTGATCCGAAAGTATATGTTCAGGGTGTGAGTGATACAGGCAGCGTGCTGACACTTACCACCCTCGAGGCTGTTAAGCTGGGATTCTGTGAGGGCGAGGCTTCCAGTATCGAAGAAGTGCTCGATGAAGCCGGTATTCATAACTATCAGATCGCCGAATTCAGACCGGGCGGCATGGAACTGCTTATCCAGCTGCTTATCAATCCGGTAGTATCGGGTATACTTATACTGGTGATTATCGGGGGGATCTACTTCGAACTGCAGTCACCAGGAGTTGGATTCCCGCTCGCAGCAGCAATTACGGCAGCAATTCTGTACTTTGCACCCCTCTACCTTGAAGGCCTGGCCACAAACTGGCAGGTTGTTGTGTTCGTGGCAGGAATAATTCTGGTGGCGGTAGAGATCTTTGCTATTCCCGGGTTCGGTATTACAGGTGTACTTGGAATAGCAGGTATAATCACAGGCCTGACATTTGGCATGATCGATAAAATTACCTTTAAATTCGGGCCTACTCCTGACGGGGTAAGGGAAAGCCTTACTGCTTTTGCGATAGTCATTGCATCGATGTTTGTCGCGTTTGTCGGATCACTATGGATAAGTAAAAGACTTTTCAGTCCAGATCATCTGTTTGGAAAACTTGCGCTGCAGAAGGTGCAGAACCTGAATGAAGGGTATGTGGGCGTTGAATCTGATAAACAGAAATCACTTATAGGACAGACCGGCGTAGCGCATACGTTGCTGAGGCCATCAGGAAAAGTAATGATAGGTGAGGATATTTATGACGCCAAATCGGAAGTAGGTTATATTGACCGTGGTGAAAAGGTAAAAGTGGTCAGGGATGAGGCAGGACAGCTTTATGTAATAAAAATCTGATAACTATGGATAATTTCAGGATCAGGGATTTTGAACCGGACGATTGCGAGCAGGTTTTAAATCTCTGGATAGCAACCGATATGGGCCGGCCTGAACGTGGTGACGACTGTGAAACAATTATTAACAGCCTGGAAATCGGTGGCAGGTTGCTTGTTATGACCGATAACAGGTCGGGAAAGCTGATAGGTACCTCATGGATGACTTTCGACGGAAGAAGGATACACCTTCATCATTTTGGTATCGATCCTGAATTTCAGGGCCGGGGGTATTCAAAACCATTGCTCGATGCCTCTCTCGACCATGTCAGACAGACCGGGTACCAGGTTAAACTGGAGGTGCATAAAAACAATACCGTGGCCATTAACCTGTATAAAAAGTATGGATTCAAATACCTGGGTGATTACGATGTATACATTATCAGGGATATGCAGGAAGAAGAGTAAGGGTATGGGCGCAAAAGACCACAGGTTAAAAAGTATTAAAAAGCATAAATGATGCAGTAAAAACATATTTTATAATTAATTTTGATAGGAAGCCATTAATTCGATTAATAATAAAAATTCAGAAGATGGGAAGAACGTTAACTTTCAACAGGCTGAGGGAGATTAAAGACCAGTTGCCAACCGGGGGTGTAAAAAGAATTGCCAGGGAACTGGAAATGAGCGAAGAAACTGTTCGTAACTATTTTGGAGGCAGGAACTATGAAAGGGGTGAAAGTATAGGTATCCACCTCGAACAGGGACCTGACGGCGGGCTTGTCACTTTTGACGATACAACTATTCTCGAACTTGCCGAGAAGATGATAAAAGAGTAATAAGTTTCCCATTCAGAATATTTTCCTTTAACCAGAACCAGCAATGAAAAGGATCCTATTAACGATGGCTGTATCAGCTGTCATTCTCGCATCCTGCAATAAAGGAGGTGAGGTCGATATCAAACTCAGGTATGATGAGAATATTAGTCTTGAGTATGACGAAGTGATTGAAGCATACAAAACACTTGATGAACATTACCGGGAAGCCAGGCTGGTAGAAATAGGCCAGACCGATATAGGAAAGCCCCTGCACCTGTTTATGATATCAAAAGATGGTGATTTCGATCCTGAATCGATACGCAGGAAGGGAAGATGCATAGTTATGATAAATAACGGGATCCACCCGGGAGAACCTGAAGGAATAGATGGATGTATCCAATTCGCATGGGATATGCTAAGTCATAAAAAAGATCTTTACAAATACCTTGATAATGTGGTGCTTGCAATAATCCCTGTATATAATATCGGTGGAGCACTCGACAGAAGTGAATATTATCGCACAAACCAGAACGGACCAATCTACAAGGGAAGAAGACGGAACGCCAGGAACATGGACCTTAACCGTGATTTCGCCAAGCAGGAGACGAAAAATGCCATGAGCTTCGCGCGCACATTTACATACCTTAATCCTGAAGTATTTCTCGACACCCATGTTACAGACGGTTCCGACCACCAGTATACAGTAACACTGATACCAACAGTTCCCGAAAAGCTCGAACCGGGTATGACCGGCTTTTTCAGGAACACAATGCTGCCATCTCTCTTCGAAAGAATGGAAAAGAATTCAGAATACAGCATGATCCCTTATGTCCAGGCATATAGTCGCGGTGATCTGAAGAGTGGCATAGTAAGTTTTTACGATAACCCTTATTATTCAACAGGGTATGCATCGCTCTTTAACTGTTATTCCTTTATGACAGAAGACCTTGTTTACAAATACTTTCCCAACAGGGTCAGGGCGGTGATTGACTTTATTACTCAGCTGGTAGCATTCTCAAGCGATAACGCTGCAAAGATCATTTCCCTGAAGGAAGCATCAGATAAAGCCGTTGAGAACCAGGATCTTTTCATCCTTTCATGGAAACTCGATCCTACCAGGTATGACAAGATACTCTTTAAAGGCTATGAATATACCGCAACCGAATCAGCCTTTACCGGCCGAAGGAGCGGTTTCTATGACCATGACAAACCATGGGTCGACTCCATACCTTATTATTCATGGTACGTACCTGTTCAGACAGTTAAAAAACCTTACGCGTATGTCATTCCGCAGGCATGGGAGGAGATAGTCACGAAGCTCAAGAATAATAATGTAACCGTATACCAGTTGAGAAAGGATACCACACTGGAGGTTGAATCGTATTATATCGACAATATCGAACATTCACAGCGATCAACGCAGGGCCACTACGTAAACTCTAATATTAAGACTCATACGGTTACACAACCTATGAAATACTACAGGGGCGATTATGTGGTAATTACCAACCAGAGATCGAATAAATATATTGTTGAAATGCTTGAGCCGGAAGCTCCCGACTCATATCTTGCATGGAACTATTTTGATGTTATCCTTGAGTCTTCCGATTTCTATTCGGTATGGGGCTTCGAGAGCCACCTAATGGAACTTCTTGACGAAGATCCAGAACTAAGGGCTGATCTTGAAAGTAAAAAGGCCGCTGATCCTGATTTCGCCAATAATCCCGTTGCACAACTGCAGTACCTTTACCAGGTTGCCCCGGTGCATGAAGTCGAGAAATGGAACAGGCTCTAC
>JBJKPH010000029.1:0-2427 GCA_046706585.1 Bacteroidales bacterium
TTTACTCTTCCTGCAGACCTCCACGTGAGCGAACATCTCAGCCTGGGTGTGTCGTTGGATTTTTCTCATGCACCAAATCTACGAACTAAGCTTCCACCAAGAAAGATGGGGTTCGTAGGACGGATACGAGCAACCAGAACATAAATCTTAAGAAATATTTGTATTTACGGATTACAAAATCTAATAATATGGAAAATCAGTTTAAACTAATGAAGATCAAGGAACTCATTCAATTGGGAGCTAATATTGAAGTCTATGACAATAACTATAATACAAACTCTCTGTTTGAGATGGCTTTAGAAGCTAAGACTGAATGGAGCAAGCATTATATTGCTGAGGAAACTGTATTATATGATATTGAAGAGAACAGGTATTATCTTTTAAATGAGTATAACCGGTACAAAAATCCCAAATACCAGAACGGAATCCCTAACGATTGGGTTGGAGCAGGTTGCATCTTCCCCATAAGAACACTTGAGGTGAAAGGTGAAAGGTATTTATTTTCCATGATCGATGCATATGATTTTCTGGAATATGTAAATAGCAATGATTTTAAAGAAAGCATTCCCAAGCGTCCGGATATAAAGCAAAGATTTCAGAAAATAGCTGATACTCTTACTATAGAAGATAACCCGGTATTGTTATTACTCAAACTTAAGTAAACCTCCTTTGAGATTTCCATTTTTTAAACAACTTTATGCAATGGACCGCGGCCCGTCCTGCCTTAGGATGATTGCAAAGTATTACGGAAAATCGTATAGCCTTGATTAACTGCGTTCTTTCAAAAGATCTGCTTAAAACCCTGAAAGGGGGAACCGGGTTATCGGGAAGTACATGTTGTTTGGTATCTTGCTTTGGCGAAAATTGGAGTTGTGACACGCTGGGGGCAGGGAGTTGTTCACATGTAATATTGCCAGATGAGCATGAATGTAGTATTGAACCCATTGACTTCCAAAAAAATTTGTAACTTTCGCAATAGATCAATGTCTGTAAAGTTGAATATTGGTGTTTTTGAGGGAGTGCATAAGGGGTATTGATTGACTGTAATAATTTACTTTAATACCAACCATATGAAATACCTGCTCAACGCTCTGACCCTATTGATATTAACCTTTTCGCTGTACAGCTGTAAAACAAATGTGGAAGATAACCGTGAAGAGATGGCTCGCCGGTCATCTGTAAGGGATGCGGTGGCCGTATCAACCATTGAATTGAAAAGAACGACATTTTACCACGAACTGGTGTCGAATGGTAAGGTGTACGCCAAAAATACTGCAACAGTACCTTTCAGGGTAAACGGCACCATCGAAAAGATAAATGTGAAGAATGGTGACCACGTAAAAAAAGGCGATCTGCTGGCCAGGATCGAAGACTTCAATTACAGGATCCAGTACGACAGGGCTGAACAGCAACTCGAAAAAGCAATGATCGAATTCAGAGACGACCTGATCTCTTTTCATGGCTCCGACGATACTCTTGTTATGAGCAGTGATATGCTTAGGATGAGCAGGATCAGAAGCGGATTGACAGATGCCAGGAATAATATGCGTGAAGCTGAATATAACCTGGAACATACTGTATTATATGCTCCGATTGCAGGTACTGTGGCTAATCTTGATGCAAAGGAATGGAACCCTTCGGATATCTATCAGGGCGGACTGTGCACAATAATCGATAACTCAGTGATCGAAGTGGAATTCCCGGTGCTGGAATCGGAATTCGGCTTTATCGAAGATGGTATGCCGGTGAATATTATTCCGTTCATAAGCGATGGTAATGAGTACACAGGTAATGTTACCAAGATCAACCCGATGGTGGATGATAACGGTATGGTTAAAGTAAGGGCAGAACTGAAAAACGGGGGAAAGCTTCTGGAAGGGATGAATGTAAAGATATTGATACGCAAACCGGTTGAGAACAGGCTTGTGATACCAAAAGAGGCCCTGGTGATAAGACAGGGGAGGGATGTGGTTTTTGTGCGTGAGGATAGCCTGGCGATCTGGAAATATGTGACCACGGAATTCGAGAACTCCGATTCATTCTCGATATCGGAAGGGCTCAAAGAGGGCGACCTTGTGATCTATAAGGGAAATATTAACCTGGCCCACGAAACAGTGGTCACTGAAGAAGAAAAGTGAACAGCCCCCCTGACACAAAAGTCTTTTCATCTTTTACGGTCAATATAATCTTCGTATTGTTGATCATAACGGGAATTGCCGTTATACCGGTGCTTTCACTTCAGTTAAACCCGACAAGGTATTTGCCCCAGATGACCGTTTCATGGTCGTGGCCACTTGCTCCTGCAAGGGTGATCGAACAGGAAGTAACCTCTGTGCTCGAAGGTGTTGTTTCAACAGTGTCAGGGGTTGAAAAAATTACTTCTGCAACGCTGAACGGCTCAGGTAATATCAGGATAGAGTTTGACAG
>JBJKPH010000030.1:0-2902 GCA_046706585.1 Bacteroidales bacterium
TAGCCCACCATCGATGCAACAACAAGATCAACCCGGCAAGACCCTACTACCTGACTGACTGCATCAGTACCGCTATAAACCTTCACGGGCAGGTCTTTGAGCTCTTCACAAAGTCTGGAGTAATGGACCGGATTGGTTATTACTACCGTATCGGGCATGTGCTTTCTGGCCTGGTCGATCAGCAGATCGATATTATTATTGGCTGTAAGAACCTCTATTCCGAACCGTCCGGGATATTCTGAAATGATCCGGAGTGTCTGAGTACCAATAGATCCTGTAGATCCTAAGATTGCCAGTTTTTTCAAGACTACTTCGGAAATTAGAATAATATATAATTCTGGGGGTCAAGGGCTTCACCCCGATACCATATCTCAAAATGGAGATGGGGCCCTGAAGTATACAGTTCGCCCGAATCACCTACAACGGCAATTCCCTCACCTGCCACTACATTATCACCTACTTCCCTTAGCAGGGTTGCATTATGCTTATAAATAGAGACAAGGTTACCCGAATGTTGTATCTGGATAACATACCCTGTTTCCATTGTCCACCCGGTGAACACAACTGTTCCGTCAAGTGTGGCAGAGACAATCGCCTTGGGGGAAGTCAGTATATCAGTACCGAAATGCTTGGTCCTGCGGTCAAACACTCCCGAGACAAGTCCCTTTACCGGTGGAAAGAAATGAATATTTGTCAGGCTTCCTGCTTCTTCCATATAGGAGTTCGAAAGGGTCAGGTTATACTGTTCTTCCTGTTCAACCTGTAGCCGCAGAAGTGAATCTTCTTCGGAATGGTTAAAAGTAATATTCTCATAGTTCACCATTGTATCCTGCCCGGCCACCCTGTCGATAGGTTCATGTCCCGAAATGATGGCATTCAGGTTCCTGAAATACTGGTCACGCAGTTCTATCTGGTGCTCAAGGGAATCCAGAAGAATGGCATTCATCCTGATATTGCGAACCGTTGTGCCGTCGGGGTATCCGGGTATCAACTCTCTGAGGTTTGTAAAGGCAATGGCTGCAGAAGTGATCCCTATTATAAAAAGAAGTATGAAAGTAATCAGTATAAACCCGTTATACCGGGTCATTCTGACATGCCAGACCTCCTCAAAAGTCTTGTCATTATATACGGAGAACCTGTACTTGTCCCTCCAGTTTCTCTTCTTTTTATCATTTTTTGCCATAAAGCATCATGAATGAGGAATGCAAAGGTAATAATAAATAGAGACAACTTCTATAATACCTTAACTGCTTTATCCTCGCTCTGCCATAAACCGTGTTTGGTACAAACGGCCATAGCCGCAAGGTTCATAGACACCATCGGGGCAACAATATAAAAGTCTACTTCAACATGTGAAGGTTTGTTACCCCAGGCTCCTGAAGAATATTTCGTTTCGGCAAGAAGTGTTTCCCTGTTCCAAAGCTGCAAAGTGCTAATAAAATGATCATGATCATCGGGATGTGGATACTCGTCCCCCATTTTAACCTTAACCCTGAAAACCTCTCCTCTCTTTACCGAATCGGGGCATATGACATGTGGCATATGCCTGTCGAGGTAATCCTTCTTCACCTCCTTGTCTTCCTTCTCTATATCGAGAGCTTTAAATACACGTGGCATATTAATATTTTTTAGTTAACAAAATATACTGGTCATTGTTAAAGGCAACTGTAAACTTAATGAAAATAAACCGGGATTCAGAAATGACAATGAGTATTTGTATTACTATGCCTGCCTGTGTAATAATACTTTTAGCTCAACCTGATGATATCCGATGGCCTGTTCCTTTCGAGAACTGAAATTTTCTGTGATCCATTAAGTACTATTCCTTTCTCAGCCAGCACCCCGTTAATGGTTTTCAATACAAGCTCCGGTGTGTTGTTGTTCCTGCTCAGGTGTGCCAGGCAAATATGCCTGGGTTCGTCACCGACTATCCCGGAAAGAAATTCGGAAGCCTGATGATTTCCCAGGTGACCATGGTCTGAACTTATCCTCTCTTTCAGAAAATAGGGATACCTGCCATTATCAAGCATATCACGGTCATAATTGGATTCCATAACGATCAGGTTCGCTTCTTTAAGATATCCTGCCGCAATATCGCTAATAAAGCCCAGGTCTGTAGCGACAGTTATTTTTTTGTCTCCGGCTGAGACCTGATATCCCAGCGTTTCAGGTGCGTCATGCGAAACAGGAAATGCTTCGATAGTCAGCCCTGCAACCTCGAACTTTTTCCTAATACTGATCCGGCGTATGCAATCAACCGGTATCATGCACCCCGGTTTAAGTATGCTTTCCCAGACCTTCGCCGTAGTAAATGCAGGTATATTGTTTTTCCTGGTCAGTTGCTCCAGTCCTTTAATATGATCGGTATGATTATGTGTAACCAGTATTCCCATAATTGAGGCAAGGGGAAAATCCAGGGTTTTCAGGAACCCGCGTATCGATCTTGCTGATATGCCTGCATCTACGAGAATACCTTTATTCCCGTAGCCTATCCAGTAGGAGTTACCGCTACTGCCGCTGCTGAGACTGCAAAAACTGAGACCGCTCACAGTTTCATTAACGCGTTGAACAGTATTTTAAATGTTGCATATGACTGGGCGCGGTTTATAACGTTAAATCCAAAAAGGATAACCTTCCCGCTGCCATAGTCCGCTTCCACTATAGCAGCCTTATTTCGTATCACTTCATCACCCTGCATCCATCCGCTCAAAAGGAGATCCTCATCAGGATAGAAAGCCGCAAATGTCAGTTCATTATCCCCTGTATCAACCGACATATCTGCTGATTTTGCAGTTTTATCAAAAGCTTTGGCACCTGAAAAATAGATAGCCCCCTCGTCTCCCATTCCACTGACCAACGGGGAACCGGAATTGTAGCGCATTTTTATCAGTGATCCCGGACA
>JBJKPH010000031.1:0-6383 GCA_046706585.1 Bacteroidales bacterium
GTCGCAGATCTCCTTCCCCCGTTGTCGCAGATCTCCGAATCTGCGACATTATCAAGATACAGTTACTTATCCGGATTCGGAGATCCGGACCATAACGGTTCTTTTTTGGGAAAGATGTAATTCCATATCCCGTCAGGGAGTGTACAAATTTTATCTTTCACTCAGGGGAATATAGTCCTGCATGTTACCCACGAACATGTATGAAGGCCTTATAATCCTTTTCTGTGCGAAGTTCAGTTCCTCAAGTCTGTGTGCCGACCATCCGGCTATCCTGGCAACAGCAAAAAGAGGTGTCCATATCTCCTTGGGAATACCTATGCAGGAGTATACGAATCCTGAATAGAAATCGACATTGGCACACAGTACCTTTGAGCTTCCCTTTTTAACTTCTGAGAACGCAACAGGTGCCAGCCTTTCCACCAGGTTATAGAGTTCAAATTCCTCTTCTCTTCCTTTTTCAGCAGCAAGCTCACGTGCTTTATCCTTCAGTATGATAGCTCTGGGATCAGATTTGGTATATACTGCATGGCCTATGCCATAAATTTTGCCTGTCCTGTTGTGTGCTTTCTTCTTAAGTATTTTTATAAGGTAGTCAAGCACCTCATATTCATTGGTCCAGCTTTTGACATTTTCCTTGATATTATCCATCATATCAAGAACCCTGAGATTGGCTCCTCCGTGGTACGGGCCTTTAAGCGAACCAACAGCAGCTGCAATCGACGAATAAGTGTCTGTCCCGCTCGAACTTGTAACCCTTGTTGTGAACGACGAGTTGTTACCTCCACCGTGCTCGGCGTGAAGAACCAGCGAGAGATCCATAATATCAGCATCCAGTGAAGTGTAATTACCTTCTCCCTTAAGCATATACAGAAAATTCTCAGCCGGGCTCAGATCATATTCCGGGTGCCTGATATACAGTGTTTTACGATGCTGCCAGTGCATCATCCCATGGTACGAATAAGCCACAATTGCAGGGAACTTGGCGATAAGGCTTAAACATTGCTCCATAATGTTTTTCTGGCTTGTATCTTCGGCTTTCTTATCGAAAGTATAGAGGAAGAGAATGTTCCTGGCAAGCATGTTCATAATATCTGAGCCCCTGTTCGATATCATGTTTGTTTTTATAAATGCCATGGGCAGATCCCTTAGTCCGGATACATATTTTGAGAATTCCTGGAGGTTAACCATGCCTGGAAGTTCACCTGTCATGAGCAGGTATGTTGTTTCGTCGAAACCATGTCTTCCTTCCTTCTGAAAACCGTTTGTTAGATCCATTATGTTGATTCCACGGTAGATCAGTTCTCCGTCGACAGGTTCAATACCTTCGTCGGTTTTCAGGTAACCGGTCACATTACTGATATTTGATAGACCTACAAGTACACCCGATTCATCGGCATTCCTGAGTCCGCGTTTTACCTGGTACCTGGCAAACAGTTCAGAATCGATCTCACACGAAGTACATAGCTTCTCGGTGATCTGATCGAGGATGGTTGGATTCGTTTTATTCATTTGTTGATAATTTCATTCAGTTTTTTCTCTATTGAATCGAGGAATTCCTGAGTATTAAGATAATCTTTTTCTTCCATATTCTTTCCATGGATCAACAGGGCCAGGTCTTTTGTCATCTTCCCTTCTTCTACGGTATCAATGCAGGCCTTTTCAAGATTGGCGGCAAAAGCAATGAGTTCACTGTTGCCATCCAGTTTACCCCTGAAAGTCAGTCCTCTGGTCCATGCAAAGATGGAGGCTATCGGATTGGTCGATGTTTCCCTGCCTTGCTGGTGCATCCTGTAATGTCGTGTTACTGTTCCGTGCGCGGCTTCAGCCTCCATTGTGTGTCCATCCGGCGTAATGAGTGTTGATGTCATCAGTCCCAGCGATCCGAAGCCCTGGGCAATAGTATCTGATTGCACATCACCATCATAGTTCTTGGTTGCCCATACGAAAGCACCTTCCCACTTCAGAGCTGCTGCAACCATGTCATCAATCAGTCTGTGCTCGTAGGTAATGCCTGCTTTGCTGAACTCTTCGCTGAACTCATTATTGAAAACCTCCTCGAAGATATCCTTGAACCGGCCGTCATACCTTTTAAGGATCGTGTTCTTTGTCGACATATAAAGAGGCCATTTCTTCAGTAAAGCCTGGTTCATACATGCCCTGGCAAATCCGTATATCGATTCATCAGTATTGTACATTGCCATGGCAACGCCATCTCCTTCAAAGTCATAGACATTATATGTCTCTTTGTCTCCATTTTCAGGTGTGAAGGTAATTGAAAGCCTGCCCCTGCCCTTAACCAGAAAATCGGTTGCCCTGTACTGGTCGCCGAAAGCATGACGCCCGATACATATCGGATGTTTCCATCCAGGAACAAGCCTTGGTATATTATTTATCATTATCGGCTCACGGAAAACAGTTCCTCCCAGAATATTCCTGATCGTACCGTTGGGCGACCGCCACATCTCCTTAAGGCCAAATTCCTTGACCCGTGCCTCATCGGGTGTAATAGTGGCACACTTTATACCAACACCATATTTCTTTATGGCATTGGCAGCATCTATGGTAACCTGGTCGTTCGTGCTGTCACGGTATTCAATCCCAAGGTCAAAATACTTTATATCCAGATCGATGTATGGAAGGATAAGTTTTTCTTTTATGAATGCCCAGATTATCCTTGTCATTTCATCACCGTCCAGTTCTACAACCGGATTGTTTACCTTGATCTTCTTCATGTATGTAACTATTTTTTGTTTATTTCATTACGTATAATATTAAGTGCTCCGCCTGCCCTGAACCATTCTATCTGGAGATCATTGTAGGTATGCAGAAGGTTTATTTCGTCGCTTGTACCATCGCTATGGACAGCCTCCATCGTAAGCGGCTCACCGGGTCTCATGTTATCAAGATCCTTTATCGCAAAAGTATCATCTTCCCTGATAAGGTCATAATCATTCTTGTTGGCGAAAGTGAGTGCCAGCATGCCCTGTTTTTTCAGGTTTGTCTCGTGGATCCTTGCAAAGGATTTGACAATAATAGCCTTCACTCCGAGAAACCTTGGTTCCATTGCAGCATGTTCGCGCGACGAACCTTCACCGTAGTTCTCCTCGGCAACAACAATCGAATGGTAGCCGTTATCCCTGTAGTACCTGGCTGTTTCCGATACTTTCCCATACTTACCTGTGATCTGGTTTCGAACATTGTTCGTTTCACCATTAAATGTATTCACTGCTCCCATAAGGAGATTATCTGATATCCTGTCAAGATGACCCCTGTATCTCAGCCATGGTCCTGCCATCGAAATATGATCGGTGGTGCATTTTCCCTGTGCTTTTATAAGCAGTTTCATCCCTTTCAGATCATTGCCGTCCCAGGGTTCAAAGGGTTTGAGTAGTTGCAGTCTTTCCGATGCGGGGCTAACAACTACTTCTATACTGCTGCTATCTTCAGGAGGGGCAATATAGCCCGGATCAGTTACACTGAAGCCACGCGATGGTAATTCAGACCCTTCAGGCGGATCAAGCATTACCTCTTTGCCATCCATGTTAACCAGTTTATCGGTTAAAGGGTTAAAGGTTATCTTTCCGGCTATAACCATCGCTGTTACAATTTCGGGAGATGTGACGAAGGCATGCGTTTGTGGATTACCATCATTTCTCTTGGCAAAATTCCTGTTGTAAGAAGTCAGTATTGAATTTGGCCTGTCGGGACTATTGGCTCTTTTCCACTGTCCGATACATGGACCGCAGGCATTGGCCATTACTGTTCCGCCGATTCTCCTGAAGGCTTCCAGGATCCCGTCCCGCTCACCTGTTTCACGTATCTGTTCAGAGCCGGGTGTAATAATGAACTCTGTTGATACATCCAGTCCCTTTTCATGAGCCTGCCTGGCAAGCGATGCCGATCGTGTAAGGTCTTCATATGATGAATTGGTGCATGAACCTATTAAGCCCGATTCGAGCTTATCTGGGTATCCTTTCTCTTTTACTATCCTTGCAAAATCTGATACCGGGTAGGCTGCATCAGGTGTGAAAGGTCCGTTAATATGGGGCTCCAGTTCCGACAGGTTTATCTCAATAACCTGGTTATAATATTTTTGCGGGTTGTTTATTACCTCCCTGTCCTGACGAAGGAAATCTGAATATTGGTCTGCCAGTCGTGCTATCTCTTCACGACCTGTTGCTTCAAGATATATCTTCATCGAAGAGTCATACGGGAAAATAGAGGTGGTTGCGCCCACTTCGGCACCCATATTACAGATGGTTCCTTTACCGGTGCAGGAGATCGATGCCGCACCATCACCGAAATATTCTATAACCGAGTTGGTGCCACCCTTGACAGTTAAAATACCGGCCAGTTTCAATATGACATCCTTGGCTGATGCCCATCCCGACAGTTTACCTGTCAGCTTCACACCGATTATCTTCGGCATCTTCAGCTCCCATGGCATTCCGGCCATAACATCTACCGCATCTGCTCCTCCCACACCGATCGCTATCATTCCCAGGCCGCCGGCATTTACCGTATGTGAATCGGTACCTATCATCATACTGCCCGGGAAAGCGTAGTTCTCCAGGATCACCTGGTGGATTATCCCTGCCCCGGGTTTCCAGAATCCAATACCATATTTTGCCGAGGCCGATTCAAGGAAATCGTACACCTCGCTGTTCTGCCTTAGTGCAACCCCCAGGTCGTCGGCAGCATTTACGCTGGCCTGGATAAGATGGTCGCAATGAACCGTTACAGGGACTGCCGTCCTTTCCATTCCTGTGTTAATGAATTGCAGCAGTGCCATTTGTGCTGTGGCATCCTGCATGGCAACCCTGTCTGGATTGAAATTAACATAGTCATTGCCCCTTGAAAAGCTTCTGATGTCCTTTTCTGAAAGGTGGGCATAAAGTATCTTTTCAGTAAGGGTCAGGGGATGCCCGAGTTTACCTGCCGTTTTCCCTGTCTGCTCTGCCAGCCTTCGGTAGAACACTTCAATGTCATTTAAATTAAGGTACATATCCTGAACTGTTATTTTGGTTGAGAAACCTCAGATGAATCACTACTGTCCTGATGATCTGTTTTCGCCTGAAATAAATCCGGGCTCAAAGTTATTAAACATAATCAAAAAACATAACGCATATTTACAACGCTTGTTCACCCTGTTCCATCTTTTTAGTATCTTGTATCTTGAATTATGGACTATTGCCCGCCTGCGTGCCGTCGCCAAAGGCTTTGGCCGCCGGAGACCGGCAGGCAGGGAGTATTGGAATGCCGGGACATAAGGCAAATGGCGAACGGAAGTATCTTTTAACTATCGTACCATCGTACCGTCGCACAGCTGCACCGCCGTAAATATGTACTAAATGTTCAAATAAAACCATAGGAATGAAAAGACAAAATCAAACCAGACTTATCCTCCTTTCTTTATTGCTGGCAGTATGCCTGTCTTCTGCATCAGGACAGAACTGGCCCCAGTGGAGAGGAGTAAACCGTGACAGTAAGGTCGAAGGATTCATGGCTCCCGTAAAATGGCCGGAAACCCTCAGAATGGTATGGAAAGTTGATGTTGGCTACGGTGATGCAACACCTGCGCTGGTGAACGGGCATCTTTATGTTTTTACCCGGATTGGTGATGATGAGGTGCTTCAGTGTATAGATGGTACCAGCGGCGATCAGATATGGCGTTCGGCTTATCCTGCAAGTGAAGTTACAGGTCCTGCAGCAAGACATCCCGGGCCCAGGAGCAGTCCCACAGTGAGCAACGGCATGGTGCTGACTATCGGTGCAACAGGTATTTTATCATGTTTTGATGCCGCTGAGGGTGATCTGTTATGGCGATATGATGAATACGCTAATGAGGTGCCGGTTTATTTTACCGGTATGTCACCCCTGGTTAATAATGACAGGTGTTATGTGCATCTTGGTGGGGCTGAAAGATCAGCGGTATTGGCGATTGATATGTATAATGGTAAGGTTATCTGGAAATACGAAGGTGATGGTCCGGCATATGCATCACCGTCAATACTAAATTATGATTACAGTAACCAACTGGTGGTACAAACCGATAAATCAATGGTAGCCCTTGATGCCGATTCCGGAGACCTGCTCTGGAAGATCGAAACACCGGCTGAAAGAAGGTATTATAATTCCTCAAGTCCGGTAATTAATGGTCATATCATATACTATTCAGGTCAGGGCAGGGGATCGGCAGCATTATCAGTATCAAAGAATGGTAATAATTACAATGTTAATGAACTGTGGAGGAATACATCTATAGGAACAACCTACGATACGCCGGTATTAAAGGACGGATTCCTGTATGGTTTTTCAGACAGGGGATATCTGTATTGCCTTAATGCCAGCGACGGATCTGTTGCCTGGGCCGACACTACCAG
>JBJKPH010000032.1:0-1864 GCA_046706585.1 Bacteroidales bacterium
GGACTTGACTATAAGCCAAATGAAAATACCTCGATAAATTTTGCCCCGCTTTCATATAAGGGAACATTCGTTCCTGATACTGCAGATATTGATCCCACAAAGCACGGTCTGTCACCTAACCAGCGATCGAGGAATGAGCCCGGTATAAGTTGCCAGATTGAGAATAAATCGGTCTTCTTTAAAGATATAGAGGTTATTAACCGGTTACGTCTCTTTACCAATTATATCGATAAACCCCAGAATATTGATATTGACTGGGAACTGCTGATTTCGGCTAAACTCAACTGGTTTACCGATGTGAGATTGAATACGCAGCTTATTTATGATGATAATACGCTTATCCCTGTTCTTGACAGCGATGGCAAACCGGTTTTAGGGAGCGATGGTAATCCCAGGAAGGAACCGATGGTACAGTTTAAGGAAGTAATGGGTATATCGGTGATATTCAGGTTCTAAAGGTCTTTCTGGTATATCCTGTAGGTTTTAACTACTTTACCGTTTATCCGGTCAAATTCCGATCTGCTCTTCATGTTATCTTCAAGGATAAGGTGGCTGTCGAGTGTTTTCATCCTGCTTCTTGTAGCTTCCTCAAGTATCTTCGCTCCCATTATCACATCCAGTCCCAGTCCCCTGTATTCTTCAAGTATGGCACCAAGCAGCATCTGCAGGTTATTACTTTTTTTAGATGCCCTCAGTATATGAATAAAACCGAACGGGAACAACCTGCCCCTTGATTTTCTCAACCCTTCTGCCAGGTCGGGCATGGCAATTACAAATCCGACAACACGGTCATTTATGCTGAATGCCTTTATGAACCTCGGGTCGAGAATAGGAAGATATCTTGCTGCCAGTTCTTTCTTTTCCTTATCAGTGAGTGGTACAAAGCCGAAAATACTCGAATAGGCATCGTTCATTACCTGCAAAACATCCAGGATCATGGGTTTAATATCTTTTTTAGTCCTGAATTCAATGATTTTGTATCCCTGCCTGTTACCGAACCGCGACAAAACCCTTTTATACAGATCGGGCAATTCTTCGGGAATATCAGCCATATAATCAACGAGATCGATCTTCCTGGTATACCCTTCGGCTTCTATCAGCCCGGGGAGGTAATCGGCATTGTTGGGAGCCGCAATTACCGGTGAATATTCGAAACCGCTGATCTGTGCTCCCTGGGGGTCCTTATCGGAGAAACCCATCGGGCCGATGACTTTATCCAATCCTTTTTGCCTTGCCCATTCTTCAACCCTGTTGATAAGAGCATGAGATACCTCCCTGTCGTTATAGCATTCAAGAAAACAGAACCTTCCATGCTGCTCATTCTGGATCTCATTATAGCGCCTGTTAACAAGCCCCATTATTCTGCCCGCAACTTTTCCGTCTTTCAAGGCAAGCAACCTGATATGATCGCAATATTCGAACGATTTGTTCTTCTTTGGATCAAACAAAAGCCATTCATCCATGAGCAATGGTGGCAGCCAGTTAGTATTGTTCCTGTGGACTTTTTCAGGAAGGTAGATGAACCTCTTCAGGTCTTTTCTTGAGACAACTTCGGTTAAGGTAATCTCGCCCATTTTTCGTCTTATGAAATTAGACTGTCAAAATATAAAAAAATATAATAAGAATGAGACTACATGACCATAATGACAGAATTTCCGGTAAAAGATAATAAGTCAAATCTTTATGTACAGATCAGCTATGGCAAAAGCTGCAAATATAACTCCTGCAATGCTGTTAAGGGTGCCGAATGCCATGTTTATACGTTCTGTTTTACCCGGTTTGATAATGATGTGTTCCCATACCAGGAGAGCTGAAAATATTGCCCCGCCGGCCCAGTAAAGTATACCGCTGCCATTAATAATTC
>JBJKPH010000033.1:0-5233 GCA_046706585.1 Bacteroidales bacterium
GTATTAAGACTCATGTCTGTTTCGATTGGGTTATTTGAAAAAACCGAGACAGGCACTTTACCTACTTCGCCGGTGCCTGTGTTAAGGCTATAGATCTCGTATTCGAGGGTAAACACAACCATCTCCCCGTTTGCACTTACCTGAGGCCTTCCGATTGATGATGTGAATGACGTAAGCCTGGTTTTGGCATTACCCCTGAATGTAAAAAGGTTGTATTCATCTGTTGATTCGTCGGATGCAAAATAAATATTGCCTTTCATATCTACTGTTGGCCAGAGATCTTTCCCTTCGTAATCGGTTAGCTGACTGAACTTTCCTGTTTTCGTGTCGTAAGTTTTAATATCAGGATTATTTTCCCCTTTGTACCGTTTTCTGTTATTGCTCCTGAAGCTCTCGTTCGATTCGGAAAAGACAAACATCCCGTCTGCAGGCATTGGCACCAGGAAGTGGGCGTTGTCCCAGTAATTATCACTGAACATCCTTTCCGGTGTTCCGCCATCAATACTTACCCTCCATGCCGAGAAGTTATTACTTCTCCCCGAAGTGAAATAGATAGTTCCGGAATCCCATGACCATGAATCCACATTATCAAAAGCCGCATGCCATGTCAGTTGCCGTATCTCACCACCTTCTGAAGGCACAACATAAATATTGGCGTTACCATCCTGGTTACCGGTAAAGGCTATCCATTTCCCGTCAGGGCTGTATCTTGGCAGCGATTCGGAACCACTCATTGCAGTGATCCTGTATGCTGTACCACCCGCCGCGTTCACTTTCCAGATATCTCCCTGGTAGGAGAACAGGATAGTTTTACCATCAGGCGAAAGTGATGGATCAGACATAAACCTTGTGTTTGTCTCACCAGCTATCAGGGACGACCCCCAACAAATAATTGAAATAATGATCAGGCACTTTTTCATCTTCATGGTTTTAGGTAGGTTCTATAATAATTTACCGAATTTATGAAATAATTAGTAGAAAGAAGATATGGTATAGGATAAAAGGATTTGTTGAGAGTGATTGAGAGTGAGTTGAGAGTGAGTTTATCTAATACTAAAAAACTTATTCTCAACAGAAGGCTGCGTAAGCAGGCTTTCTCAACTTTAACCCTCAGTAGTTTTAACGAAGGAGGGTTATTCTCAACTTCTTTCTACTCCTCCGGTGAAGGGGAGCTATGATAATATGTTACCTGAATTTCTGGAGAATATTCACCAGTAGCATCAGGTTTTCCCTTGATTCCTCATCGAGGTTCTCACGTGCCACCTTTCCTGAATTGACATCGCTTAAAAACTTACTGAGCAGAAAATTACGCGGGATCTCGTTTCCTTTTATATAGTCTGAGTTTCTTACAGTTATACCTTCCCTGCTGTGCAGGATATAATTCTTGAAGTCGAGTGTTGAAAACAGGTCCTCGGCGCTTCCGAAATGCTCAGGCATTACAACCACTTTCTCTTCCTGACCAGGCTCATTGATAAAAATTGTTTCTCTCAGTTTGCTTTCCACATCTTTCTCCTCCTCGCTGTTAAATAACAGAACAGAAAACTTCATACCCCATCCCATAAAAATATTGCACATCAATGGTATTGAGGATGGATCTGTTGAAGGAATAAAATGTATCATACCCTTATAACCTGTTAGTTTAAGGGCAGCATTCATAAAATAGAAGGTGCCGACATCATTAACTATAATATTAAATTTATCGACCGAGAATTCATGGTTGCCCACGGGATTTCCCATAATGCTCTGGAGAGGAGAGAGTGTGTCGGGTGATGCATCGGCCAGCCGGGCAGCATCAAGAATTGTTGTGGCACTTCGCTGATTCTGAACGTCATCCCTTTGCACGGCAAGCACCCTGTGAAGTTTATTTATGTCAACAAGGTGTGGTGAATGGGTTGTATATATCACCTGTATATTCTCTTTTATATCCTCAAATACCTTGAGGACGTCTTCCTGTGCCCTGGCATGCAGACTCACCCCTGGTTCATCGACCAGGAGCACCATTCTTTTCTTTTCCCTGACAGAGGAAGCCATCAATTCGAGGTAAAAAGAGAGGAACCATCTCACTCCCCTGCTCCTTTGTTTTGGGTACAATCTTTCACCTTCATCCTTTACCCAGAATTCAAGATAGGGTTTACCAGCCTTACTGCCATGGCTTGTACTGTAATGGTCAAGCTCAAAGTTTATCCTTATCTTGTTTTTCTGACCCACGTACTGTTGCCAGAAATCCTGGAAATCGAGTGTTAGTTTTGCATTAAGGTTTTCTATCTTTTGCTTTAATATCCTTGATGATGGTTGCTGAAAGAAGGAATAGTCAAGATTGGCTATTGTAAGAAAATTTCGTGCTGCCTTGAATCCTTCGACCTGCTCATTACCCATTATCATATCATCAAGGTCGATCCTGTTGGGTAAGAGGCTGCCGAAATCCTCAAAAATCCCGAAGGCAGGACAATCACTGAAAAACAATTCACCCAGCATTGCCGGTGTATGTCTGGCTTTTCTTGCCGAGGCCTCAGCTTTTGCGGTGGCATTTGCCTCATCCAGGGAGCTACCATCCATCAACAATCCGCATTTAAGTGTCTGGAGGTCGACCTTCTCTCCTGTCGAATCAAGCTCTGCAGATACTTCCTTATAATCTCTCAGTACTTTTTCCCATTCACCGAGTGACAGTTCCTCCAGGGTCTGGCCTGAAAGAAGGGTCATTGTCTGGTGTCGCTCTTCCAATCTGGAAGAAATCTCAGCCAGACCTGCTGCAGTGTCAGAATATTTAACTTTCAAACTGTTCCATTCATCCACTGCACCGGCAATTACTTCATTGTCGCTCATTAATTTCCGGTTCCCTGAAAGAGTCTCCCTTTCTTCTTCCAGTTTCTTCTTCAGGTCTTCCCATACCGGTCTGTCGCTTTCATCCTCATTTTCCTTTTTTCTGAATAATTTCAGACCTCCTTTCCTGGGCTCATCCGTCAGCTTCATTTCCAGGCTCTCAATTGTCTCTTTTGATTTCCTGATCTTTTCTTCGGCCACATTGAATTCATGATCAAGGGCCATGATCTTATCTTCGATACCTGTCAGCTTTTCGCGTCTTTCATTTTCAAGCGAATCGATAAAATCGAATATCTCACCACCAATGATAATTTCCGATTCCAGATCGGCTTTCCATGACCTGACCAGTGTAACAGTAGTCAGCGGGTCGGCCAGCTTTTCAAGTTCACTGTCGGTACCGGCCAGGTGAGTTGCCACATAACCTGCAGGCACATCAAACCTGCAACTGACTTCAGGAAGCGAAAGGTCGCTTCGCAGGACATCTTCACTTATCTCTCCAGTAAAGAATGACAGCAAACCTTCAAGTATCGAAGTCTTACCCGATTCATTCTGCCCGATAAGGCAGGTAATGTTATCAGGTGAGATATTCTGCCACGAAGTATCAACTATCGACCTGAAATTACGGATACGGAAGCTGCTTAGTCTCATCGGTATTATATTTCAAATCCAAGTATAAGAATATCATCTATCTGCATTGTTTTTCCTTTCCAGTCATAGAAGGCACTCTCAAGTTCCTCACGCTGGCTTTCCATGGGCATTCCTGAAATTGAAAGCAGTAATTCCCTGAATTTCTTATACTTGAATTTCTTGTTCGTAGATTCACCAAACTGGTCGGGGTAACCATCGGAAAAGAGATAGAACCTGTCGTTTTCTCTTGTCTCTATCCTGTGGTTGCTAAAAGAAACCTCTTCGAGGGGAGCAACTCCGATAGGCATCTTATCAGGCTTAATTTCTGATAATTCACCGTCCCTGATCATTATCAGTGGTCTGTTTGCCCCGGCAAACTGCAGTACTCCCCTGTAGGGCTCGTATACACACAGACCTATATCTATACTGTCTTTCTTCTCTGATTCAGCACCTTTCTGGTCGAGGGCGTCCATAATCTTCTCACGCATCCTGTTAAGTATCCTGTTTGCCCGGGGGACGTCCCTGGTCTGTAATATCTCATTCAGAAAGCTGATACCCAGTATCGACAGCAATGCCCCGGGCACACCATGTCCGGTGCAATCACCTGCAGCTATTATTATATAACCGGTGCCCTGATGAACATAGTAGAAATCGCCGCTCACTATATCTTTCGGAAGGTAAAAAACAAAATGATCTTTCAGGATATTTTTGATAATATCATCACCTGGCATGAGTGCACGCTGGATCATCCCGGCATATCTCAGGCTTGATATATGTTCATCCATTGCCTGGAGGAACATTACAGTGTCAAAGCTTCCCCTTTCTTCGATCATTTAATGTCGCTGACAATTAGTGACATGATAAATATAATTCAAAAATATTAAAAAACTGAGCAATAATGCCATTTATAGGCATGATTAGGGCATGGTAATGTATCTGATCAAACTGTATGGCAGGCAACCCGTACATCTTATTTTATTATCTTTGCGTCTCAATCGGATTATATTGGTCTCAGTTGAAAATATAGGTGTTTCATTCGGTAGTTTCGAGCTATTATCAAACATTTCATTCCTTGTAAATCAGAAGGACAGGATTGGTCTGGCCGGAAGGAACGGTGCCGGTAAATCGACCCTTCTCAGGATCATCAACGGCTCTCAATCACCAACATCAGGAAGAGTATCAGCACCCTCTGACTTCACAATAGGTTTTCTTCCCCAGCACATGCAGGTATCAGACAATACTTCGGTGCTCAATGAAACACTGAAGGCTTTCGGAGAGATACGCCGGATCGATGATGAGATTCATTCAACTGCTGATGAGATAGCCGTGAGATCGGATTACGATGCACCGTCGTATATTGCAGCCTGCGAAAGGCTTGCTGATCTGCAGGAGAAATACAGGATACTGGGTGGTGATAATTACATGGGAGAAGCCGAACAGGCTCTGACAGGACTGGGGTTTGAGAGAAGTGATTTTTCAAGGCCCACAGCATCTATGAGCGGTGGCTGGAGAATGAGGATTGAACTTGCAAAGATACTTCTGAAAAAGCCCGCCCTGATCCTTCTGGATGAACCTACCAACCATCTGGATATTGAGTCGATACAGTGGCTTGAAACATTCCTTGCCGGTTACCCTGGTGCGGTAATCCTGGTATCACACGACCGGATGTTTCTGGATAATGTCACTAACCGTACAATTGAGATATCACTCGGACGCATTTATGACTACCGGGCATCCTATACCGATTATCTTATACTGAGGAAGGAAAGATGGGAACAACAACTTG
>JBJKPH010000034.1:0-2087 GCA_046706585.1 Bacteroidales bacterium
TTTTTACTCCGTGGTTCAGAAGAAAGGTAATTCGGTGGTAATTCAATTGTCATTCGGTTGTGAACCCAATTACAATGAATTACGCCCGCAGGGCCAAATTACTATCAATTACCAAAATTGTCCCGGAACAATGATTAAATAACATAATTAGTTTTGTCACGTTTTAAGTACGGAACTAACATTACAGAATGAAGAAGAGACTAATAATTATTATTTCTGCACTTCTTGCCCTGGTTGCACTGCCTGTGGTATTCACTTTAAGTATATACTTCGGGGCATTCGGACACCTGCAGAACAGGAGAGAGCTGCTCGATTACAGGAACGCCACAGCATCAGTGGTTTTATCTTCCGAAGGTGACCTTATTGGTAAGTTCTTTGCTGAAAACAGGACAAATATTTCATATGAACAGATTCCGGCACATCTTGTAAATGCTTTGATTGCAACTGAAGATGCACGTTTCTTTGAACATAATGGCATCGATTCGAGGAGCATATTCAGAGTTCTGTTTAAATCTATCCTGCTTAACAAAAAAAGTTCAGGTGGCGGAAGTACTATTACCCAGCAACTGGCAAAAAACATGTTTGGCAGGAAAAATTTTGGCCCGTTGACCATTCCTGTCAACAAAGTTAAAGAGATAGTCCTGGCCCATCGTCTCGAAAAATTATTCAGCAAGGAAGAAATACTGACACTTTATCTGAATACAGTTTCTTTCGGAGAAGATATTTATGGTATTGAAGCTGCATCAGAAAGATACTTCAATAAAAAAACGGAACTCCTGAATATTGAAGAATCTGCTGCCCTGATCGGTATGCTCAAGGCAAACACCCTGTATAACCCACACCTTCATCCTGAGAATGCAATAAGAAGAAGGAATATTGTTTTCAATCAGATGGTAAAGTACAATTACCTTAAACAATCTGAGGCAGATTCACTAAGCAGGCTCCCGCTGAATCAAAGTTATACAAACATTGTAGCAGGAGGTCCGGCCGACTATTTCCTGGTACAGGTTAAAAATGATGCTGAACAAATACTGCAGAAAATTGATTCAACGACAGGTAAAAAATGGAATATCGAAGAAGACGGGCTGATCATTACAACAACATTGAATCTTACTCTTCAAAAATATGCACTTGAATCTTTTCATGATCATTTGTCTGTTATGCAAAAGAGATTGTGGAAACAATATCAGACATCTTCAGGAGAAAGACTCATAGAAGAAATTGCTGAGAGAGAACTTCAACGGCTAAACCTTACACATCGTAAGGATGAGATCAATGTCCGGCAGGTTTTTGACTGGGATGGTTCCCGTTCCGATTCAATTTCGGTTATCGACAGTATGAAGCAGGCTTTGCAGATTTTACATGCGGGATTGCTTGCCATGGACCCGTGGTCAGGAGCAATTAAAGCATGGGTAGGAGGCATTGATTTTAAATCACAGCCTTACGATCAGATCTATGCCCGCAGGCAACTTGCCTCCGCTTTCAAACCGGTCTTGTATGCCGAGGCTCTTGAAGAAGGAATTAAGCCATGTCAATATATTGATAATGACTCTATTATCCTCCAGGGTGTTGAAGACTGGAGTCCCGAAAATTATGATTATTCCTATGGTGGAAAATATTCAGTAGCAGGTGCCTTGGTAAAGTCGATGAACGTCCCGACTTTCAGGTTGTTCTTAAATGTTGACTTCGTAAAGCTTGATTCCCTGTGGAAAAAAATGGGATTTTCCTTTACACTGGTTAATAATCCTTCGCTCGCATTAGGAACCGCTGAAGCAAACATTATGGAAGCAGCAATTGCTTATTCAGCATTTGCAAACGGGGGTTATAAAATAAATCCGCAAAGCATTATATCAATAAAAACTCCCGATGGAGCAGCTATTTATGAAAATAAGTTCAAAGCACCAGAAGAAAGAATATTGACTGAGAGAACAAGCATGCTGATGAGTGCCATGCTACAAAAAGCAATAATGGAAGGAACCGGGGTTTCAATGAACAGCGTTTTTGGCGTTAACCTGCCACTCGCCGGAAAAACAGGTACTTCGCAGAATTATGCAGATGCCTGGTTTGCAGCATTTAATCCAAAGCTG
>JBJKPH010000035.1:0-2400 GCA_046706585.1 Bacteroidales bacterium
GTTTATCAGTGTTTTGATCGTATAAGGCTTCCAGTCTGCTATATTTTTCAATTTTTTAATAACTTCCATTGAAGTGATGGGGTTTCTGTCCCAGATTATTTTCATAACCCGGTATTCCGCTTCTGATATCTTTGGTACCTTTTCCATAAAAACTCCCTGTTTAGCATTTACATTTGTAAATGTCATAATATTTACAAATGTAAATGATGTCAATATAAAAATTAAATCTTTCTTTTATTATGGATTTTTTTAACATTTGTGCGCTTTAACTCAGTATTTGAAAAAGTTATGACAATTTCCGATAGTTGCAATCCTTAACAACATTTAAAATTTTTCAGAGTTGGGGCGTCGAGGTGTGATGAATTAAGGTCACATAAGAGAATATCTTCACCGGGTAGCCGGAGTTAGGTTTTCTCAGGGCGTCAAGCCGTGATTGCTGTACTGGTTATTCTGTCCTTCGTAGACACCGGGTTCTTCCGCAATAAGATGCATCTGTGTTTGCATACCGGCTATGGCATATATCCGGCTGCCAAGCTGCGGAATGAAAAAGATGGTCATGACCGAATCGGATGTCAATCTGACGCTCAGCGGTATACCAACCGGAAATACAGGTTCATTGACGACAGCAATCCGTTGATCAGGATAAATGAACAGATATTTCCGGTTCAGGGAGACTGCCTCGATATTGATGGGCGAAGCTTCCGAATCTAACAGGTTTTAGGGAATGACATTACAGGCGCCCATTGCCAGGACGATAATAATGACGATCGGAACAAGCCATAAAACACCAAATGCTGAAATCCGGGAAATCCAAAACTTTATTTTTCTTCTCATCTATTCTTCTTTCATACTATTTTTGTTACATGGCACCAGTCTTGTTCTTTCCGGTGTTAAAACAAATGGGGTAAAGCCTGTATTCCTGTTTATTCCGGACTTTAGATCATCACCACAATGGCTATAGCAGCCAGTGAAAACAGATCAGATGGATATATACCCTCAACCACTATAGTTACCTGCGGGACATCCTGAGCTTCGCGCCCGGATGCATAATGAGCTAATCTTGGCATAGTTAGAAATAGCAAAATAGGAATAGCAGTTGACAAGTTATTTACCTATTTATGGATTGGTCCTCTTTGTTCATCAGTAAAGTGCTTTAATTTAAATGTGGTTTTAACAAATTTCAATATATTGTGTTCTTTGTGAACTTGAATTCAGCATTTGAAAAAGTTATGATATCTTCCTCAAGTCATAGCATAAGCAGAATTGTGAAGGAGGAAATGAAATGGCATCAGAAGACAAAGTATATCGGGAATTACAAAGGCATCTTGATAAACAGGCAGTCGGCTTTCCTGCCACGGAGTCCGGTGTTGAGATTCGAATCCTCAAAGAACTTTTTACTCCGGAACAGGCAGGGCTGGCCCTTTATTTAAGCTATGAACCGCGGTCAGCGGCGGATATCCATGAAAGGGCCGGAGGCAGCGGCATAACCCTTGATAAGGTAAAGATTATGCTGAGCGAACTGGCGAATAACGGGTCTATCGGCGAAAAGGCAAGAGATGGAGTTGAATATTACTATACGATGCCCCTTCTGATAGGGGTGGTAGAATTGCATGCCAGTAAAGCGACGCCGCAGTTCTGGGCGGATTTTAGTGAATATACGGGCGGTGACTATGGAAAGGCATATACCGGCACTAAAGTATCACAAATGCGGACGATTCCGGTTATGAAGAGTATAGATCCGGAACATAGCGTCACCACCTATGACCACATAAGAGAGATTATCAACAATACGGATGGACCGATCAGTTTAAGCCCGTGTGTATGCCGAGAAGGCGCGAAAGGAAGAGGCGAGCCCTGTAAAAAAACGAGCCGCACGGAGTCATGTATGGCCTTTGGCGATTGGGCAAGGCGTTTCATTACAAAAGGGAACGCGAAAGAGATTACACGTGAGGAAGCCCTGGAGATAACCCGCCAGAATGAAGAGGATGGTCTTGTCCTGCAGCCCAGCAACTACCAGAAACTGGATTTCATATGCGCCTGCTGCGGATGCTGTTGTGGTGTCCTTAAAATACAAAAATTGCTGCCCAAACCGGCTGAAAACTGGACCCACAACTATTACGCCGTTGTGGACGAGGAGTTGTGTACAGGCTGCGGGACCTGTGTTGAAAGATGCCAGATTGAAGCTGTCTCCATAGATGAGCTAAATGACCGGTCAATAATTGACCTTGACCGGTGTATTGGCTGTGGCAACTGTGTTGTAACCTGTCCATCGGAGGCTTTGAAGATGGTTAAGATGAAAAATGAATCAATTCCGCCCGAGGACGCCACAGGCCTGTATAAGATACTGGCTGAACATTCGTAAATCTCTTAAGGGTGCTGATAGTTTTCGGTGGTTGAGTA
>JBJKPH010000036.1:0-5755 GCA_046706585.1 Bacteroidales bacterium
CGCTCCTGTTCTCTGGTACAGGCATTTCAACCTTCCCGATCAGTTCCTTGGCCAGACTGAGATAGTTTACCGCACCACGTGATTCGGCATCATAAAGCAAAGCCGGCTGCCCGAAGCTGGGAGCCTCGCTGAGTTTAATATTCCTCTGTACTATTGTCTCGAAAACCATCTGCTGGAAGTGACGCCGCACCTCTTCCACAACCTGGTTCGACAGCCTGAGCCTCGAGTCATACATTGTCAGTAAAAATCCTTCTATAATAAGATCGGGGTTTAGGTTACCCTGAATTATCTTAATCGTATTAAGCAGTTTCCCCAGTCCTTCAAGTGCAAAATATTCACATTGTACAGGGACGATAACCGAATCGGAGGCTGTGAGCGCATTGACGGTAAGCAGTCCAAGCGACGGGGAACAGTCTATAAGCAGATAATCGTACCTGTCTGATATCTTCTTCAGGATCCTCCTGAGTATACTTTCCCTTTTCTCAACATTCAACATCTCTATCTCGGCTCCCACCAGATCGATATTTGCAGGGATAACATCAAGATTTGCTATCTCGCAGTTCAATATCGCTTTCTCAGGCTCAACCCCGTCGATAAGACAATCATAAATGGTATATTCCACCTTCCTCACATCCAGACCAAGTCCGGAGCCTGCATTGCCCTGCGGATCAGCATCCACAAGAAGCACCTTTTTTTCAAGCGCTGCAAGGCTTGCTGCAAGATTGATCGCCGTTGTGGTTTTCCCTACTCCTCCCTTCTGGTTCGCCAGTGATATAATTCTTCCCATTAATTATTTTGATTTTTCTTCGTTATAGAGAGTTCCAAATTTAATATTTATGCCACTGTTCCACGGAGAGAGCCAGTTTGAATTGTAAACATTTTCAACGCGGTTATCAACATTTTATTAACATAAAAACGTATCAGGTTGTTATTCATTATTTTTCAAAAATGATAAATATTCTGATATTTGGAAATTGACTTAAGAGTATGGATAATAATATGCCCGGCACCATCTGGATGGTAATTGTAAACCCTAATGCAGGTCGCAGGAAGGGTGAAAAGGACTGGCAAATAATCTCAGCACTTCTCGACGGGTACGGTATACCGTTTAAACACTACTTTACCGAAAGGAAGCACCATGCAGTTGATCTGACCATTAATGGGATTAAGGAGGGTTTCCGGAAGATAATCGTGGTAGGCGGAGACGGCACGATGAACGAGGTAATAAACGGTGTGTTTACACAGGAGGATTGCCCGACAAAAGAAATTATCCTTTCGATGATAACTGTGGGAACCGGAAATGACTGGGGGAGGATGTTTGGTATTCCCCTGGAATATGAGGATGCGGTAAAACTGATAGTTGCAGGAGAAACCTACCTGCAGGATGCAGGAGTTGTTTACTATTACAGTGGCCTTGAAAAGAAAAAACGGTATTTTGTAAATATCGCCGGACTGGGTTTCGATGCTCTGGTGGCAAAGCGGACGAACATTCAAAAAGACAAGGGCAGAAGCAGCAAGGCTGTATACATGATCACTCTTCTGAAAAGCCTTTTGTCGTACAGCCACACAACTACAGATATTGAAATAGACGGCAGAAGGGTAAAGAATGACACCTTTACTGTCAGTCTGGGTATAGGAAGGTACTCGGGGGGAGGTATGATGCAGACGCCCAATGCCCTTGCAAACGATGGCCTTTTCGATATTACGATTATAAAGAGAATGAGGAAGGGAGAGGTGATCAGGAGCCTGAAGATGCTCTATGACGGATCTATACTTAGCCATCCGAAGGTAGAGGGTTATACCGGTAAGAATATAAAGATCGACTCAGATCCGCTTATTCATGTTGAGACTGATGGTGAATCACTGGGTCATTCACCGATAGAATTCCAGATCATTCCTTCGAGCATTCATATTATTTGCGGGGATATTATCAGCCGGTAATTTTCACCAGGAACAATTTGGGCCACCACTTCCCCGTCACCCATATCCTGCCCGTATCAGGGTCCCAGGCTATTCCGTTAAGCACATCGGCTTTCCCTTTCTCTTCAGGTGTCAGCAATCCAGAAAAATCGATATACGCGATCACCTCCCCGGTAGCAGGATCGATCCTGGCAATCATGTCGGTCTGGTAAATATTTGCCCATATCTCACCATTGATATACTCAAGTTCATTCAACTGGTCGACAGCCCTCTGATTATCGTACACTTCAAGTGTCGACGAAACAGTAAAATATTCAGGATCAATGAAGTATAGCTTATTGGTCCCGTCGCTAAGGATCAATCTATCGCCGTCGGTAGTCAAACCCCACCCTTCGGTATTGTAATGCACCCTTTTTATCAGGTCGAATGTGGCGGCATCATATACAAAGCCGACCCTGGAGGTCCAGGTAAGCTGATATATCCTATCCTTCAATAATACTATGCCTTCTCCGAAGAGGCTTGGTTCCAGATTATGAATTTTTGTTACCTGCCCATTGTTTATCTCCACTTTCCTGAGGCTTGAGCTTCCCTCCTGACCGGTACTTTCAAAGAAATAGCCGTCGTGGTAAACCAACCCCTGCGTATAAGCCCTGCTATCGTGGGGATATGTTGCAATAACACTGTAATGCTGCACTTTAGGCACATGATCTGAGAAAAGGCTGATAAAATGTGTTACAACATGAGGTTTCAGGTCGCCTGAATAGGCCACCGCCTTCACTGCTATCTGCCCCAGTCGTGAACTTTCAGTTGCTATACTGGTTTCAAGGGTACCCCGGCCTAATACATCAAACAGTTTACCGTCGAAATATATTCGTATCGAATCAGGGGTGATATTACTGTCAGGCGAAAGGCTTACATCTATAACCATCCCCTTTGAAAATGAAGAGTTGTCGGTTGGTGATAACATGTTTATCAGGTCGGCAGCCGGTTCAGGCTGACTGATTGCTGCTGCCCCCTGAACAATATCCTTTCGTGTTTCTGTACTGACCCTCCCGCTGCAGGAGATCATTGTGCTCATAACCCACAATGCCATAGTAACCGGAAGTACCATTATCCTGGATCTAATCATATTGTTTTCCTCCCAAATTTGGATCTTTTTTTCCGAATATCTTCGACACCAAAGATTTTCCCTTTCTAAGTTTCCTCTCGGCTTCCTTTTCCATTTCAGAATAAAGGCTCAGCATCTGCCATACTTCTCCCCAGCCCGGCAGTCCACCAATATTCTTATCATCAATATATACGTCGGCATTAATTTTCCTGCTTACAGTTTCATCATATACCTCCTCGGGGTAGTTACGGTTGACTGCATAAAACTCAATGCCCTTTTTCCTGCAGTATTCAACTGCCTGCTCAAGCTCTTCGCCGGCCCTGAAGGTCCATAATATCAACAGTGCGCCATTTTTCTGCAATTCCCTAAGTGTCTCAAAGGCAAATAACTTGTCCTTTCCTATCTCCGGATAGGCATGCTCTACAATAGTGCCATCGAAATCGATCGCAATTTTAAGACCCCGCAGATGCTCCATAAACATTGCTTATCCGGTAAAATTAACCAAAATGGCAATATTCCTGAAATTTATGTTAATTTTACGCTTCTCAGGTTAATCCGCCTAAGTGAAAAACTTGCAACTCAGGCAAATCTTAGTTGTATAGCGCCGGCGGATGTGACAGAGAAAGTTAATTTTCCGGGGCTGAATGAAAAAGCATATCCCAAATTTTATCACACTGCTGAATCTTGCATCTGGATTCGTCTCGATCATTTTCGTGCTGAATGACCAGTTAGTGACAGCTGTATGGATAGTTATGGCAGCAATGGTTTTCGATTTTCTGGACGGACTGTTTGCAAGGTTACTAAAGGCATACTCACCGCTTGGCAGGGAACTCGACAGCCTGGCTGATGTTGTAAGTTTCGGGGTTGTACCGGGTCTGATAATGTATATCCTCATCAGGGATGCTTCGGGTGCCGGATGGCTGGGTGATATAGCACTTTATGTGCCAGTGATAATTCCGGTCCTGTCGGGTCTGCGTCTTGCCATCTTTAACCTTGATGACAAACAGACTGAATATTTCAAAGGGCTTCCAACTCCTGCAAACGCATTCTTTATCTATTCACTTGTACTGGCGGGTAATTATTCCGATAGTCACATTGTAGGCAGCTTTATTGCATCAAGGGGATTCCTGCTTTTCTTCACCGTCGCTTTTTCAGCACTGATGGTAACCCGTATCAGGATGCTCGCCCTTAAGTTCAGGAATATAAGGCTTAAGGGGAATGAACTGAGGCTTCTTTTTATTATTTCCTGTATACTGCTTTTCGTTGTGGCCGGGTTCTCAGCCTTACCGATGATATTCTTTTTATATATAACCGTTTCAATCGTTCAGGCCATCATCAGTTGAACATTTACCATTTTCTTTAAGACGACTCATCACATCTGTCTGTCTTCTTATTGACTCCTGATGTATAAGCTTCAGAAAATGTTCCGTGAACTGGGTTCCAAGATTCATCTTTTCAGCCTGACTGAGTCTTGTTCTCAGGATCTCCATCCACCTTTCCATCTGGAGGATGGCGACATTGTTCCTGCATTTGTATTCACCGAGAAGGTCGGATAATTCCATCCGCCTCGACAGAAGTTCGATTACCTGATGATCGATAGAGTCGACCTGGTTTCTTAACTCATCAAGCAGACTAAGGAATCCCGGATCATCAAAACTGGCTTTCCTGACCACAAGATCTGCCATCATCCTGCCATATGCCTCGGGCGTCAGTTGTTGCGTACTATCGCTCAGGGCCATAGCCGGATCATAATGAACCTCGGTCATCAGACCATTCATGTTGAGGTCCATTGCTTTCTGAGCAATCTCCGGCACAAGGTCGACAACCCCGCCAATGTGGCTGGGATCGCAGATAACAGGTATATCCTTCACCCTTCTCCTCAGTTCAATGGGTATCTCCCATTTGGGTATGTTCCGGTATACAGTGCGCTCATAGGGTGAGAATCCACGATGAACGGCAGCGATCTTTTTTATACCCGATCCGCTGATCCTTTCAAGTGCACCTATCCAAAGGTCAAGATCAGGATTCATGGGGTTCTTTACAAGAACGGGGATATCAACTCCATTTAATGACCTTGCTATCTCTTCAACAGAATAGGGATTAGATGATGTACGCGCACCTATCCATATCATGTCTATCCCGCCATTCAGACAGTACTCAACATGTTGTGGTATCGCCGCCTCTACCGCAATCCTCATTCCTGTTTCGGCTTTTACCCGCTTTAACCAGGGTATACCATTATGCCCTTTCCCGTTGAAAGTACCGGGACGTGTGCGGGGCTTCCACAGTCCGGCCCTGAATACCGCCGGAGGAGAAAAACCGTTCAGTAACAAGGCTGTTTTCATTACCTGTTCCTCCGACTCGGCACTACATGGTCCTGCTATGAACAGAGGTTCACTTTTAAAGTCCTCAAACCAATCCTTCAGCGGCAATATTTCCATCTCTGTAATTTAATATCTTATTCTGACTGCAATGGTCGCGATTGCAAATCCGGACCTAACGAAGGGAGTCAATCACGACCAACACATCCCTTCTGTATCAGTATACATGTCCTCCATCGCTTTTCAGCTCCTCCCCTGTAATCTTCTTCCTGTTTATAGCTCGCCATGCGTACCATATATAAATCAGCACCACAGGTATAAAAAATGAAATATACATCATTGCTTTCAATGTATAAAGGCTCGATGACGAATTCCTTATTGTAAGCGAGCTCTGCAGGTCATATAC
>JBJKPH010000037.1:0-9641 GCA_046706585.1 Bacteroidales bacterium
AACCAGGGGATACCCGTGGAGTTGTTGATATCGGTCATGGCTATTGCCCCGGCCCCGCATCGCCTGGCCACAGATGCCAGCTGCCCGGTCGAATATATCCCGTATCTGAGACTGTAATATGAATGGCAGTTAAGATGCATGGTCTATGGTCTATGGTCTATGTTCTATGTTCTATGTTCTATGGTCTATGTTCGATATTCGATATTCGATATTCAATATTCAATATTCGACATTCCTCAGTCTCTTTTCCATCATTTCATGCTCTTTAAGGTCATTTTCGAGCCGTTTAAGCGCTTTTTCCCTTGTTTCATCTGGTGTATATATCCCGCAGGCTCTTTTTACCGCATTCTGTCCGAAACGCCTCCTGAGGGTATCCATTGTCATATAGAGACTGACCATTTCAGGGGTATCTTCGAACATATTAAGTTGCTGCACCCCCCTCACCAGATGGCTGAATCTCACTCCTATGAGCCTTATCAGCATTCTTCTGGAATATAGTCTTGAAAAAAGTTCTTTTGCCGCATTGATGAGCACATGGTCGAACGAGGTGTAGGGTAAACGCTTCTGCAGGGTGTGGGTATCAAAGTTTGAATACCTTATCTTCACTGTTATACAGGAGGTGAGTTTTTCCTGTTTTCTCATCTGCCATGCTATCTTTTCCACCATTGATATCAGTATCTGATTAAGTTTTACGAGGTCGGTGGTATCATTCCCGAAAGTTGTTTCGGTGCTTATTGATTTTTGTTCCAGGTAGTTTACCACTGGGGAGTGGTCGATACCGTTCGATCTTTTCCATATCTCCATACCGTTCTTTCCCATAAGGCTTGTGATCATCCCGGGTGGTATCTGTCGCAGGGTATGTATGGTTGAGATACCCATCGACCTGAGAGTGTGGTAGGTTTTTTGTCCGACCATCGGTATCTTTCTTATCGACAGCGGATCAAGGAAGGGTATCACGAGGTTCTTTGCTATATCCTTTTCCCCGTTTGGTTTAGCTTCGCCGGTGGCTATCTTCGACACGGTCTTGTTTACTGAAAGTCCCATGGAGATCGGCAGCCCTGTCTCCCTGATTATCTTTTCCCTTAGTTCGTGCGCCCATTTATAGCTGCCATGGAACCGGTCCATACCGGTCATGTCGATATAATGCTCGTCAACTGATGCTTTCTCGTACAGAGGTGACTTTTCGGCAATTATCTCAGTAACAACCTGTGAGTACCTGGTATATGATTCCATGTCTCCCCTGATAAATATTGCATCAGGACACAGGTTGCGTGCCATCCTCATAGGCATTGCCGAGCTTACTCCTGATTGCCGGGCCTCATAACTGCACGCGGCTACCACACCCCGGTCCGACAGCCCGCCTATTATCACAGGCAGACCATTGAGACGACTGTTGCGGAGCCGTTCAACCGATACGAAAAAAGTATCAAGGTCCATATGCAATACTGTTCTGTCCATTGTATAGTTCGGTAATCGGTAATCAGTGTTTCAGTGTCCGTCATTCGCTATTCGCTATTCGATATTCGATATTCAAAAAAGCCTCTCCCTCTTGCATTTTCCATTTCTGTATTCTATCTTTGATTAAAAATTAATCAAAGTTATGATTACAATATAATCAGTTATTATGTTTTTTGCAACAAACATTAAATTTTTACGGAACCGCAGGGGGCGCACACAGGATGATGTGGCTTCAGCTCTCGGTCTGAAGAGGTCGACACTCAGTGGTTATGAAAATAGTGTTGCCGAACCGGGGATCGAACTGTTAGTGGCATTCTCCCGGTACTTCAGTATTGCTGTTGACACGCTGCTGAAAATTGACCTGACAAAATTATCCCGGAGCCAGTTGGGAGAACTGGAGAGAGGATTCGATGCGTATCTTTCGGGGACTGGCATAAGGGTACTGGCCACTACGGTTGACAGCTCGAACAATGAAAATATTGAACTTGTGCCTGAAAAGGCAAAGGCCGGGTATATGACAGGGTATGCCGATCCGGAATTTATAGGTGAACTGCCTGTGTTTAAGCTTCCTTTTCTCTCGCCAAGCAGGAAATACCGGACTTTTCAGCTTAAGGGTGATTCGATGCTGCCCATTCCCGATAAGGCATGGGTGACAGGTGAATACCTGCAGGTCTGGCTCGATATTGTTGACGGAAATGCATATATAGTATTTACACTTGATGACGGGATCATGTTCAAGATCGTTGAGAACAGGATAAGGCAGGAGGGGAGGCTGCACCTCTATTCACTTAATCCGGTATATGAACCATATAGTGTGCATATCAGCGAGGTGAGGGAGATATGGCGTTTTGTGAACTTCATCAGCGAACAGTTACCCGATCCTGTATTGCCTGAAAAAGAGCTGATCAATACGGTGGTTGCAATGAAACAGGACCTCGACAGGCTAAAGCAAAATGTGGAAATGGGCGAAGGGAAAATTGGAGACGAAGAGATTGAGAAGGAATAAACGAATAAACCGAAGAGAGAGTAAATGGTGAGTAGTTGCTGGTAGAATCCAACATAGTACATTGTAAATCATTCTTCTCTCATCCGCCATTTGCCTCCCCCGATTGAGATCATGCCAGCAACATCAACCGGTTTTTCGAGGATAACGGTAATATCGGGTGTGGCATTTACGGACGAGAGATCCTTCCGGTTGGTGACCAGGCTGCTGTCGGCCAGCAGGTAAAGGCCCGGTATGACATACTTTCTCAGTACCGGTGATTCGCAGATAACTGGTGAACTTTGCCCGGTAACAGAAATCAACATGTTAAATGCCTGTAGTATTGAATTGTCAGAAGAATATATATAATACGATTCTTTTGCGCCGGCTTTCAGCATCATTGCGCTGTCTTTCGTTCCTTCAGGTGAACTCTCACGGTATATCTCGTAATCATCACCCGCCGATACCAGTTCTGAACCACTGTTCAGGTTATGGATATGCGGACTTATTTTGACGGCAATGATATTCTGATCCATGAAATGTGAAATAATATTGCATGCCAGGGTGGTTTTTCCGCTTTTCCTGCCTGTACCGCCAATTATCAACAGTCCCGGAACTGATCTCATAGCAATTTGATTTACCTGACGAAATTAACCATAATAAAGCTAATTAATGAAATTATTTCCAAACCCGGTATCTGTCTTGCCCTACGCCCTAAGCCAAAAATATCATTATTCATTAATCGATATTCGATATTCGATATTCATTTATTAATGGTAGCTTTGCACGCTAAAATATTCAACATGATACCGGTAAGAAATGTTGCCATAATTGCCCATGTCGATCATGGAAAAACAACCCTGGTTGACAGAATAATATATGAATGTCACGCTATTGATGACCGCAACGAAAGGGGAGATCTGATCCTGGATAATAACGAACTGGAACGTGAAAGGGGGATCACGATTCTCTCAAAGAATGTTTCTGTTATGTATAAAGGCGTAAAAATAAACATTATAGATACGCCCGGACATGCCGATTTCGGAGGTGAGGTTGAAAGAGTCCTTAAAATGGCAGATGGTGTATTGTTGCTGGTAGATGCTTTTGAAGGCCCTATGCCACAGACAAGATTTGTTCTGGGTAAAGCATTACACCTGGGACTGAAACCGGTGGTGGTGATCAACAAGGTCGATAAGCCCAATTGTAAACCTGATGAGGTTCAGCAGGATGTGTTTGAACTGATGTACAATCTTGATGCCAGCGACGATCAACTTGATTTTCCAACTGTTTTCGGCTCTTCAAAAGAAGGCTGGATGAGCCTCGACTGGAAGGAACATGGTAATGATATAAAGGTTTTGCTTGATACAATACTGAGTGAGATACCTGAAGCCCCTGTTGTGGAAGGATCGCTTCAGATGCAGGTAGCTTCACTTGACTATTCGAATTATGTAGGACGAATAGCTATCGGAAGGGTGTTCAGGGGTGATCTGGTTTCGGGAACGGATTACAGCCTGTGCAAAAGAAATGATGTAAGGAAAAAGGTCAGGATCAAGGAGCTATTCGTTTTTGTAGGACTTGGCAGGGAAAAGGTTGAGAGAGTAAGGTGTGGCGAGATATGCGCTGTTGTCGGACTTGAGGATTTTGAAATAGGGGATACCCTGGCTGATCCCGAAAATCCTGAACCTATGCCCAGAATATCGGTTGATGAACCAACCATGAGCATGCTGTTTACAATTAATAATTCACCCTTTTTCGGTAAGGAAGGCAAATTTGTTACATCACGCCATCTTCGCGACAGGCTGTTCAGGGAGACTGAGAAAAATCTGGCCCTCAGGGTTGAAACAACCTCCTCAGAGGATAAGTTTACAGTATTCGGCAGAGGCTTGTTACACCTGTCTATACTTGTTGAGACCATGCGCAGGGAGGGATATGAGTTCCAGGTGGGAAAGCCAATGGTTATATACAAGACAATAGACGGTATTCTGAATGAACCATATGAGACACTGGTTATCGAACTCCCGGAAGAATACTCAGGCAAGGCAATTGAACTGGTGACTATAGTAAAGGGTGAGTTGCTGGTCATGGAGCCCAAAGGTGACCTGCTCCACCTGGAGTTTGATATTCCCGCACGCGGACTTATCGGTTTGAGGAATAATATTCTTACTGCAACATCCGGTGAGGCAACTATGAACCACAGGTTCCGGGGTTATGCACCAGGAAAAGGCGATATTACAACAAACAGGAACGGTTCCCTGGTTGCCCTTGAAACGGGTCAGGCAAGCGGTTATGCGATCGACCGTCTTCAGGACAGGGGCAGATTCTTTATTGAACCGGGCGACCAGGTTTATAAGGGACAGGTAATAGGTGAATATACCAGACCTGGAGATCTTGGTGTTAATATTACAAAAGGTAAAAAACTTACCAATATGAGGGCTGCCGGATCGGATGATAACCTTAAAATAGCACCTGCTGTTAAATTTACCCTCGAGGAGTCTATGGAACAGATCAAGGATGATGAATACCTGGAGGTTACTCCGAAAAATCTCAGGATGAGAAAAATTAATTTATAGAACATTTTACTAATTTGGTTTAAAATTCTATATTTGAAGCAAAAGCTGTAAATATGGAATATAAGACAGGAAGATTCACTCAGAATGAAGAGCTGGCAAACTTCATCTCTCATTTTCTAAGTGCGATACTTGCAGGATCGGCACTTACACTAATGATCGTTGCATCGGCTTTGAGAGGCAATGCATGGCATATGGTCAGTTCAATAATTTTCGGAACAACTATGGTTTTTCTTTATTTTTCATCTGCCGTGGCACATGCACTGCCGGCAGGCAGAAGCAAGCAGTTATTCTTTATTATTGACCAGATTGCCATATTCCTGCTGATTGCCGGAACATATACACCACTGGCGCTTGTTACCCTGAACGGACCAATGGGCTGGGTGCTTTTCGGGCTGCAATGGGCCCTGGCGGTAACAGGCATATTATTGAAGCTATTACGTCCGGGAAATGTCGAGGCCGGAGCCAGTAAAGCTGATATTCTGATTTATACCGGCATGGGCTGGATGCTCCTTGGTGCAATAGTGCCTATTGTCAGGACATTGCCTTTTATGGGATTTGCATGGATCATTATCGGAGGCCTCTGTTATTCCTTCGGGATATATTTTTACAGGAAAGCCAGGTTCAGGTATGCTCACCTTGTATGGCACCTGATGGTCCTTGCCGGAAGTATATCACATTTCTTCGCAATATTCTTCTATATTATCCCTGTAAGGAGTTAATTTTTCACTACGGATACAACCATTTTGACTTAATTGAAGTCAATATTATTAAATGACTTTCGGCGTAATAATTATGCCCGTATCTCGTTATTCAAAGTATAAAACAATGTTAAACAAACTGCTGTAATTATGAAGAATATAATGAAAAGAACAAGGATCATTCTCACTTTGATAATGATGGCAATGCTATTGTTCGTATCATCATGTGATAAGGAGAAATTGGAAAACCGTCCTGATCTTCCTCCGATTGAAAGTATCCTGATGGATTTCTCCGATTTTGCTGATCAGCCCGGCGTAGCAAAAGGTGTAGTTACCACATATGATAATTTCGTACACGGATTCAATACTCTTGCATTCTGGCAGACAGCCGCAACGGTAACACTGGCTGTTCCGGCAGCTGCCTACTACAATGTACTCACAATGTCGACTTCACCTGAATATCTCGGAGATAACAGGTGGAGGTGGACTAAGGAATTTCAGGTACAGCAGGTAAACTATCAGGCCACCCTTACTGCTGAGCGGATAAGCAACGAGGAATTCTCTATGGAAATGAAAATAGGCCTTGCTGCACTTCCTGCTGCTTCTGTTGTCTGGTTCGACGGGGTTATCAGGTACGACCACACCCATGCAGAATGGAACCTTTACAGAAATGATGCCGGTCATGTGAAAATTGTCGAAGTAGTATGGAATAAAGATTATGAGACCGGTGAATCGGATCTTACCTACACATATGTTGAGCCTTCTCAGCAGGAGACAGGCAGCTATATTACAATGGGTATAAGGCCGGATGAAGTATATGATGCCTATTATTCGGTTTCACTTTCTACGGGTATGACCGATATAGAATGGGACAGGGATACCAAGGCAGGAAGGATCAAAGATGCCGATTACTATGGCGACAGCCTCTGGCATTGCTGGAATGATCTGCTTGAAGATATAGTGTGCCCGCAGTAAGATCAGCTGCATACAGATTGGTCAGAAATGAAAAAATGCCGGAAATTTTCCGGCATTCTTTTTTCGTTTATGCTGCCATTACTACCTGCTTGTATAAGAAAATAACATTTATTATCTTGGTGGTGGTTGATTTGTTGAGGGGACATGAATCTGATTTTTTTCTTATCTCTATACGTTTAACCTAAAATTGTTGATTATGGGTATTGTTGTTGTAATTTATGTGGCAGTGATTCTGCTAATGGTCATCTCTGAATGGATTATTTATCAGAAGGCAGGGAAACCAGGCTGGGCATGTATTATTCCGATCTACGGAACGATCGTCATGCTCCAGATAGTGGGTAAACCATGGTGGTGGCTCTTGCTCTTCCTGATCCCGGTCGTGAATGTTGTTTTTGCAGTCTGGATGATCAACCTCCTGTCAAAGAGCTTTGGCAAGAATGAAGGATTTACGATCGGTATTCTATTCCTGTCGTTTATTTTCCTTCCACTGCTTGCATTTGGTGATGCCAAGTACCAGGGACCTGCTGGTAAATAAAAAAAGAGGCGCTCAGGCGCCTTTTTTTATTCTTTGGTAAGCTCAATGATCAGATTAATTATCTTCTCAAACTCCGAAGCGGGTATTTCACCTTCATATACAGCCCTGCATACCCTGTTCTTGTCAACTATCACAACCGAATAGTTGTCAGAGGGCAGACCCCACAAACTCTGAAGCGTACCTTCGTAATCAAAAAGTATTGTTGTACCGTATTTCTTCTCCTTGCCTTTGGCTATTAGCCTGATGATAGCGTTGGGCTTCCTGGTTGATCTGGTATCAACAATACCGAAACCCTTGAAATAATCCTTATTGATCCTTTTGTCAGTGTCGGCCGCCTTGTCGATGGCATCATTGAAAGGGTCGTTAAGATCGGAAAAATCAGGATCCACATAGTTGATCTGCAACACTTTGCCTTCCCAGGAATTCATTGTATAATCATCATTGAAAGCATTCGGGAATTTCCATTCGGGAACCTTTTCTCCAACTTTTATTCTGGTTCCGTTCTGTGCATGAGCAAAAGCAATAGAAATTACTGCAACTAACAGGGTCAGGAATACTCTTTTCATATCTGCTGGTTTTAAATTTCATCCAATATACATTATTTGTTTTAAAAACCTGCATGTTGAGCTGCTAATGGATAACTGTCAAAGATAAACAGGTGATAATACGGCTAACGGCCGACCAAAATTACAGATTGCAGATGCCGTTTTGCAGGTCACAGATGCCTTTTACAGATTATGGTCTACCGGTTACAGATTACTTTTCTGATTGTCCTGATCTTTAAGTCCATAATATTGTCAAACCGTTTTACATTTTATAAATTTATAACCTGTTTTTCCCGCAATGATAATTTAACCTTAAACAACTATTATGAAAAGTAAATATTTCCGCTATGCAGGTTCATTCTTAATACCTGTGTTATTATTGACCCTTGCAATGTTTACAGGTTGCAACAAGCAGCCTGTTTATGATGGTTACAGGGTGATAGAATCGCGATTCGTACCTGAAGTAAATGCCGAATGTATTCAACTGGAACATATCCAGAGTGGTGCTCATATTTTCAAGATCAAGGCCGATGATCCGAATAAATTGTTTGCAATTGCGTTCAAGACATTGCCTGATAATGACTGTGGCACTCCTCATATTATGGAGCACTCAGTGCTGAACGGTTCAAAAAAATTTCCTGTAAAGAGCCCGTTTGATGTGCTTGTGCAGGGATCACTGAATACCTTCCTGAATGCCATGACAGGTGCTGATATTACCGTGTATCCGTTTGCAAGCATGAACAGGAAGGATTATTTTAACCTGATGGATGTTTACCTGGATGCCGTCTTTAATCCCCTTATTGATTCTGACCCGAGAATTTTTATGCAGGAGGGATGGCATTATGAACTGCTGGGAAAGGACGATCCAATGACCTACAAAGGTGTAGTATACAACGAAATGAAAGGAGCCTTTTCAAGTCCCGAAAGGGAACTTGACTACCAGGTTTACCGGAATCTTTATCCTGATAACAGTTACAGGTTCTCATCCGGTGGTTACCCGACGGCAATTCCAGACCTTTCATATGAGGATTTTGTTGCTTTCCATGAGAAATATTACCATCCTTCGAACAGCTATATCCTCTTATATGGGAATGCCGATCTAGGTGAAGTACTGGATTTCATTAACAAGAACTACCTTTCGGCCTACGGACCTCTTGATGATAAAGTTACTATCAACGATCAGGCTCCGTTTGGTGAAGTAAAGAGGGTAGTGGCATCTTACCCTGTTCTCAGCGGTGCACCAACTGCTGACCAGACATTCCTGCAACTGAGTATGGTTACAGGCCATAATACCGATTACGCCCAAAACAGGGCATTCGATATACTTACTGATGTGCTTGTGAATCAGGAATCGGCTCCTTTGAGGAAAGCGTTGCAGGAGGCCGGTATAGGTTCCGATGTGAATGCCTATATCGATGGTAATTACCAGACAGCAGTGCACATAATGGTGCGTAATGCCAACGAGGCTGATCTCGACAGGTTCTACGATATAGTTATGGAAACTTTCCGTAAGGCAGTTGATGAGGGAATTGACAAGAAGTCTCTGGAAGGTACTATTAACAGGATGGAGTTCAACCTCAGGGAAGGTGACAGTCCTCAAAAAGGTCTTACATATGGAATGGAACTGTTACCCGGATGGTTTTTTGCCGATGATCCTTTCAGCGGTATAGCTTTTGAAGAATCTTTGAAGGAGGTGAAAAAATCATTGACAAGTAGTTACATGGAGGATCTTATTAAGGATCACCTTCTGAATAATGAACATACGCTGCTTCTTGCCCTTGTCCCTGAACCGGGACTCCAGGCAATGATCGATTCAGAGACAACAAGCAAACTGGCTGATATAAAAAGTGAACTCTCTGATGATGAGCTTACCTCAAT
>JBJKPH010000038.1:0-16992 GCA_046706585.1 Bacteroidales bacterium
GATTACCTCTCATCAGCTCGAATGCTGTCTTAACGGCGAGTGAACCTTTTGATTCCTCTTCACCTATATTCAGCAATCCTACTGACGGATTGGTAATTCCCAGTACATATTTTGCATAGATAGTACCCAGCCTTGCGTACTGCAAAAGCACATCGGGTTTGCTGTCGGGGTTCAATCCCACATCCAGTATAACTGAGTTGCGACCATCGGTTGCCGGAAGCAAGGTGGCCAGGGCAGGCCTGAATACCCCGGGTATCACATTCACTGTATAACTGGCGCCTACCAGCATTGCCCCGGTATTCCCGGCACTGGCGAAGCCGTCAATCTCTTTGTCTTTCAACATCCTGAAACCAACAGCGATACTGGAATCTCCTTTTTGTGAATAGGATTTTGCCGGATGCTCGCCCATAGAAATTACTTCTGAAGCATTAACGATATGAAATTGTGAAGGGTCGGCCCCTTCTTTTTCCATTTGCTTCAGAATTACCTCTTCCTGTCCAATAAGCCATAATTTCTCATCAGGCAGAAGATGATCCAGCGAATCGAGGGCTCCCCCGATAACTGCATCCGGGGCATAATCACCCCCCATTACATCGAGTCCGATCCTCATGGGGAAAAACATTAATTATGCTGAGACTTCCTTCTCTATTGCAAGTTTACCCCTGTAATGTCCGCATTCCGGGCAAACCCTGTGATACTGAACTGTAGCTCCACAGTTTGAACAGGTTGCGGTAGTTGGAACATCAGCCTTGTAATGCGTCCTTCTCTTGTCCCTTCTTGTTTTTGATGTTTTCCTTTTTGGATGTGCCATTTCAAAATTTATTGATTAATTCAATATATTATCCTTCAGTTTGTTCAGTTCAATCCACCTGGGGTCTGTTTCTTCATTCAGGGTATCCTGTTCCATTAGCCTTTTTATCATCTCCGGATTACACCCGCTCTTCCCGTCTTTCCCCTTTTTGTGTATCCTCTGCAGGGGTAGTCCGAGATGTGAAAACTCATAAAACAACTGGCCCAGGTCCAGATTGCTTTCTCCGTAAGGTATCATTATTACCCTGTCGTCGATCTCTTCCAGGTGCGGGCCAAACTGTACATAAATCCTCTCTTCAATATTGATCTCCTGAAGATAATTCCCGAGGCACCGGTCACAGGCAACCTCAACAGCCCCCTCAAGCCTGATGGTTACCTCCATATGAGCCGAGCGTTTGACCAGCTTAACCATTGCCGCAATATCTCCCTTCTTTATTTCCGAATCTTCAAACCCTGAGAAGAATTCATCATCTATCTTAAAATCATAATGATGCTCCCCCTCCTTTAGTCCGGTCAGCGGAATCGTGTAAAAGCCTGGCTTCATCACCTAAAATTGACCTGCAAAAATATAAAAGCTTATTCAATTATGAAAATATTGGTCAAAAAAGTAGGGATCTGTCTGTTTTTACGTCGTTCACCGATAAAAACCGTTCATCTGCCGAAAATAGCTTCCTCCCTGTTATTCTGACTCACTATTTTTGACCTGAAAAACGATAACAGGATGAAAGAAAAAGAACATAACCCTGCAAGAGCCATCGGTACATTCCTGATAATATTCGGACTGATAATGATAGCCATACTACTTGATGTCCTGAACCTGGGCCATCCGAGGGAGTATATGATGTGGCAGATAATACTTATAGTCATCGGCCTTTTTTCCCTTGCCTCAAGAAACCTCGTAGGGGGAATAATAATGATAGCTATCGGTGTATATTTCCTGCTTCCCCGTCTTCATTACCCTTTACCGGATTATATTAACAAGGTTTACTGGCCTGCAGCACTGGTATTGCTCGGACTGGGATTTGTAATTTCGGGAGTAATCAAAAGGAACAGGATTGATAAACTTTAATTTTTAATGATCAAAAAAATACCAATACGATGAGATACGATACAGATTCAAACAAACATCATGGGCACCCCCAAACATCGGGATCCAGTAAAATTGCTATAGGAATAATACTGATTTTCATCGGGTTTATCCTGGTTGTCAGAAATACAGGCTTCCTGCCCGACTATTTTAGCGATATTTTCTTCAGCTGGCAAATGCTTCTTGTTGCCATTGGTGCCATTATTACCATTGGTTCGGGAACCAGAGGTCCCGGGCTTGTGCTTATGGCGGTGGGAGGATTCTTCCTGCTTCCAGAAATATTTGATATAACATACAGGCCTTACAGGCTTTTCTGGCCGGCCATATTTATTATCATAGGGGTCATCGTGCTTACAAATTCAAGATGGTTCAGACATGAAAGGTGGCATTCTGAAGGTATCAGTTCCTCCGATTATATCGATATCGTTAATATCTTCGGTGGTGGTGAACGCAGAATATCGAGTCAGAATTTTTCGGGAGGAAAAATCACGGCAATTTTCGGAGGAAGCGAAATTGATCTTACCGGTGCCGGTCTTGCCCCGGGAGATGTGATCATAGAGCTTTCATGCATTTTCGGAGGCACATCTATTATTGTCCCGTCTGACTGGAATGTTGTGATAGATGTTACACCAATACTCGGCGGCTTTTCCGATTCCAGAAAAATGGTGCCCGGAAGAATAGTGGACCCATCCAAAACCCTGGTCCTTAAAGGAACCGTTATTTTCGGCGGAGGTGAGATAAAGAGCTACTAGGTTTTACATACCGTTATGGTACATCCAATTATAGTAAACAGGTGGCGGTTCATGATATGGTGGCTGATCTGGCTTATAACAGGGCTGGGTCAGTCGTTACTTCTGCACTTTGCTGCAGGCCTCGGATATGTGCCGGCCCTGGCCGACGGAATGTTTTCGGCCATCATTTACAGCCTTCTGGCAATAGCTGTCTGGTTCCCGATAATCCAGCTCAGATCAGGTCAGCCACGCCCGCTCCTTACGCTTAGCAACCATTTATTTCTGTTTGCCATAACATCACTGGTTTGGTTATTCGGGGTTAAATGGTTGGTCATTACCGTTATTCCCGATCCTGATCAGTATAGCGCATTCTGGAATTCATCAGTCTTTATCAGGGCCTGTGCCGGCCTTTTCTTCTATACGGCAATAGTATTATTATATTACCTGATGATCAGTCTTGAGAATATTTCCAGAAAGGAGATCAAGGAAGCCAATCTCCAGAATATGCTCAGGGAAACGGAATTAATGATGCTCAGGTCGCAGATCAATCCTCATTTCCTTTTCAACAGCCTGAATTCAATAAGCTCACTCACTGTCACTGATCCGCCTAAAGCAAGGGAAATGGTAATAAAGTTGTCTGAGTTCATGCGATATGCCCTTTCACGAAAAGAGGACAGGAAGGTACCCCTTGCAACAGAACTTGAAAACATTAAGCTCTATCTGGATATCGAAAAAGTAAGGTTCGGTAACAAGGTTGAATTTGAAGAGATTATAGATGAAAAGTCGGGTGATATCAGTGTGCCAAATATGATCCTACAGCCACTGTATGAGAATGCCATTAAGCACGGCGTCTACGAAAGTATCGGGAAAGTGCTGATCAGGCTTGAAGCCGGCGAATATGAAGGGGGTGTAAAGATACAGATTACAAATAATTACGATCCCGACAACGTTCCGGCCAGAGGCACCGGTACCGGTATAGCAAACGTCAGGCGCCGACTGGAACTCTATTACGCCGGGCAGGCTTTACTAAATACCCGTAAAGAGAACGGGCTGTTTATTGCCGAATTATATATTCCTTCAGAGATGAACAGGACAGATAAGAAAACTTAACTTTGGAAAATGGAAGAGGAAAAAAAGATCAGAATAGTGATAATCGAGGACGAAGAACCCGCGAGGAAGCTTATTTCCTACTACCTTCAGTCGCACCCCGAAATTGAAATAGCGGATGAATGTGCCGACGGTTTTTGCGGACTCAAAGCAATAAGGGAACATAAACCCGGCCTGGTTTTCCTTGACATCCAGATGCCTAAGCTCACCGGGTTCGAAATGCTCGAGCTGGTTGAGGATAAGCCCGAGATCATTTTTACTACCGCATATGACGAATTCGCGATTAAGGCATTCGAGATGAATGCTGTCGATTACCTGCTTAAGCCATATTCACAGGAAAGGTTCGACTCGGCCCTTAACAAGGCAATTCAAAGGATAGGCGGAGGCAGGACACAGGAGGAACAGATAAGGGCACTTTCCGCAACAGGGATTAAGGGAGCCTCTGACGTAAGGCGTATTGTTGTAAGGAAGGGAAGTGCCATTACGTTCATCCCCGTTGAATCGATACTCTACATCGAAGCCGAAGACGACTATGTAATGGTCTGGCACAAGGAGGGAAGAGCCCTGAAGCAACAAACCATGCAATTTTATGAGGAGACACTTCCCTCAGGAGAATTTGCCAGGATACATCGCTCTGTTATTGTAGCAATTGCACAGATAGACCGTATAGAACCCTACGGAAAGGATACCCACCGAGTAATACTCAAAAACGGGAAAAGCCTGCCGGTAAGCAGAAGCGGTTATAAAACACTACGGGAAAAAATCGATTATTAACTACCTTATCTTTTCAGCCGGTTCGACCGTGGCCATGACCCTGAAAACGATTTCAGCGGCCTGTATCTCTTTATCCAGACCTTTGGTGGAGGATCATACCCATGAGTGCCCCCGGGCCTGCATCTTAAAAACCGGTTCGTCCCCAGGAGAAGTCCCCTGAGCGGACCCAGATTGCGAACAGCATCAATAGCATAACGCGAACATGAAGGAGAATGCCTGCACGATGGTCCGGTAAGCGGCGAAATAAACCACCTGTAAAGCCAGACAGGTACAAGCAGTACAAACCCGGCAATATTCCTTAGTTTATCCTTCATAACGGTCACCTGCCGTCTACATTAAGCAGTCTGGTATATTTTCTCAGTATCCTGAGAACAATCCATACCGATATCCCGAAAATAAGCAGGTACATCCATACCGGTGTAAAACCAAATGTTCCGGCAGCAGAATAATTACGCTCAATATCGCGCAGGGCAAATATAATAACCACCAGTCCGAATCCGTTATACTCCCGCTTCAGAACATTCCTCAGAGAGAATTTTAATTCAGGCCGCGTGTAATTCCTGAAAGAAGGCAAAAACGATCTTACATTCTGCGCCCACCGGTCGTATTCATCGCCAAACTTCTTTCTGAGAAATTGTTCTTCGGCAAACATTATCCGCTCGTAATAGAGCCAGTACAGCAGGCAGAAAATAATTGTGCAGGCGATACTTCTCAGGAAAAGCACAGGCCCGAGCCACATAAAGAAATTACCCAGGTACAGCGGATGTCTTACCGTTGAATATATCCCGGTTATATTGATCTGTTCGGCGACCTGGCCCGAAATATTCCTGCCGGAGGTTTTCCTTGGTGTGAATCCTATTGTAAGTGCCCTGATAACCTGACCAAGGAGACTTACCGCCAGTGCACCCATTTCCCACCACAGGTTGTATCTCAGATCTCCGGGACCGGCAAACCAGATATAAACAAGTGCCGGAATAACAATAAACACAGGAAGCCAGCTTCTTCTTTTGAAGAGCCAGTTCCCTGATCTTTCAAATTCATGAACTAATGACATAATCCCGGGAATTAATATGCCCAAAAGTATGAAATTTTCAGAAACTCATCTTAACCCTGAGGAATGCAAGATTCATTGTCATCCTTTGATCGGACATATCTGCAGTGAAATGCTGCCACAGGAATGAGAAATCGATATTTTCAGAAAGAGATATATCAGCAGAAGGCCCTGCAAAAAAGCCATCTATACCGGCGTACCATATGGCCGAAAGCGACAGGTTCACAAGAGGCGTCACAGGGTAGGTAACACTGCTGAAGAGGGAAAATTTTGAAAAAGCCAGGTCTTTTGCTGAAAGATTTCCCGAATAGAAACTGTCGAAATTCTCAAATTGAACCGGACTGTTGCAATACATTGCCTGAGCCTGGATCATAGAGTTGTTTGAAAACGAACGATCGAGCCCGAGGGTGAACAACCCGGTACCGGAACTGTCGGCAAAGTTTGCAGATGGCTGAAACCAGCTTATCTCTCCCCTGAACGATGTTGAGCCCAGCGAACCCGACCATCCTGTTCCAAGCATCATATCTTCACTGTTCACATATCCGCCCAGCAACTGTACATCATAGCCACCCAGGGTGAACCTGGTAAGTGCAGCTACAGTAAGATTATCATCGCTGTCATACTTGGCCGCAAGCTCAATAGCCGATGAATATGACGGGAACATCTGTATACGAACAGCATCGCTCCCCGGTCTCTCGACATAATCAAAATCAAAATAGGAATAGACATTGAAAATATCGTTCGGGTTCCAGACAAAGGTCTGCCCCCAGTTGATCCTCTGCCTGCCTACCGTGATCTGGAATTTATTATAGCTAAGGTCGAGCCAGGCCCTGTCGGCGGTAACATTGAAAAGCACTGAGTTTTCATTGATAATATTCCATGACATGTCAATCATGCCCTGGTCGGTTCCTATATGATCAGCATATCCCGGACTCTGCCTAAGCATATCCCCGGTGAATACGCGGTTCCTCATTTCAAGCCCGAAGGAAAGATTCTTACCTGCATATAGTCTGAAATTAAGCCTGTTATGGATCAGGTTGTCATTTATCCAGTTTTCATCCGGTTTTTCGAATATCCAGCTCTGCATATTACTTACGTACCCCGACAGCGTGACCGGCGACATCCCATCCTGTGATCTGAGTTCAGAAGAGAATGCAATAAGTGATACAACAGTAACCGTCAGAAGCATTGAATATCTTTTCATGACCGGAGCAGGGAATTAATGATTAATATCCTCAACAACCTTCCCGTCCTCAAGCGTTATAACCCTGCGGGCTTTTTTCATAACCCTGGCATCATGGGTTGAAAAGATGAAAGTGATCTTCTCGGCACTGTTCAGTTTTTCCATTATATCAAGCAGAGTACTGGTCGATTTTGAATCGAGGTTTGCAGTTGGTTCGTCAGCCAGAATAAACCTGGGTTTCGAAGCAAGAGCCCTGGCTACGGCAACACGTTGTTGCTGTCCGCCGCTAAGCTGTGCAGGCCGGCTGTCGGCCCTGTCGGCCAGACCAACAGCACTGAGAAGGTCCATTGTTCTCTGATCGCGCTCAGCCCGGGGCCATTTCTGGAGATTCATAATAAATTCAACATTCTCCCTGGCTGACAGCACTGGTATAAGGTTGTATGACTGGAAAACAAAGCCTATATTCCTCATCCTGAAATCAATTACCTCTGATGATTTAAAGAGCGAAAGATCGTTCCCGTCGACAAGGATCTGCCCGCTTGTGGGTTTGTCGAGCCCTCCTATCATGTTCAACAAGGTTGTTTTGCCTGACCCCGACGGGCCGACGATTGCAGCGAATTCGCCCTCTTCAAATGAAAGGTTCACGCCGTTTACCGCATGTACTTCTATATGGGTGGTGTTGTAGGTCTTATGTACATCTTTTATTTCAAGTACTTTCATGACTCTCGGTTTTTTTAATTGTTTTTTTGAGGTTATTCGGTTCTCAGGGCATCTGCCGGATCAAGTTTAAGCGCTTTCATTGCCGGGTATACCGACGACAGTATTCCGGTAACTATTATCATTACCGTCACAAGGATAAAGAAATCGTTCCCGATGTGAGGATAAATATGTGACGAGTAACCCATCGCTTCAAATCCCTCCTTGTACCCGGCAAAATTAATCCCTTTGCTGGCGGTAAGGGATATTACAACCTTACTGAATATCATGCCAACCACTCCGCCTATCAACGAGAGAAAGACCGATTCAAGCATAATCATCCTGAAGATCTTTTTCTTGTTCATTCCGATTGCAGCAAGCATTCCTAATTCCTTGGTCCTTTCCAGCACAACCATAAGCATTGTGTTCACAATCCCGAATGCCAGGGCTGCCAGAATAATTCCCACGAAAATAACGTACATCAGTTTTGTCATTTCTGCCATCATGGCCAGATCGGGTGATATCTCCCTCCAGCTTAGTACCTCCAGTCCGGGAAACATGGACTTCAGCTTTGCAGTTACTTCCTTTGTGTTTTCCACATTTTTAAGCCTGACTGTTATCAGGTGATTTTCACCATCAGCCAGGCCTGTATATTTCTGAAGGTCGGAATGCAGAACAAAAACCTGCGTATTCTCGAACATTGAATTGGAAATATCATATAGCCCCGCGATCCTGAACACAGCACCTGTCTGATAATCATCACGGTCGATAAATGTAAGGGTCAGCTTTGAACCCTCCCTGTAGGTCCTGGCGCTTTCTTTTATTAAAGCCCCGTACTTGTTCTTCTCCCTGTCGTTAAGAATTGACTTGAGTTCCCTGTTAAATGATTTTTCATTGGTAAATCTCTCCTCCCTGTAAGGTTCAAGTTTTTTTATCACTCCGGGCGGTACTCCTGATGATGCCAGCGATGAAAGTGACTCAGGGGTAATGATATACCTTATGATATTCAGCGATCTTGCCAGGTCTTCACCTACATAAACAAGGTTTCTTCTTCCCTGCTCATCAAGATATTCTCCCGATCCCGGTTCCAGCTTTTTGTAAAGATCCAGAACATTCTTCTCCTTTGAGGGAAAGATGCCGTTAATCATTACACCGGTGCTTTTCGAAGCTGAATTTGCCATCCCTGTGACGATTATCCTTTCGCTTACCGATTCAACCTCATCAAGAGCCATGATCTGCTTTTCAATATCATCACTGTTCTCAATCAGGCTGTTAAGATCGTTATTTGCCCTGAACTCCTTATTTGCAATCTGAATATGGGAGATCTCATCATTCAGGGCATCATTAATTCTCTGATCCATAGCCCCTTCCATCACTGCTACAGAAAATGCACCGGCGAAGATCCCGATAGTGACAGAGGCAATTACAACAAGGCTTCTTACCTTGTTTCGCCAAACATTTTTCCAGGCTGTTTTTGTTATCATAGGTATATTTTTTATGCCTTTAAGGCGTCTACCTCAACTAAATTCATGATCTTCCTTACGGGGTGCAGTAATGCAATGATCACTATTATTGCCACCACTACCGACTGCCATATAAAATAGGAATCAATCCATTTAAAAGCCATCAGCGGCTCAAAACCATAATCTTCCCACATTTTTGCCATAGTGCTTGAAAATCTGATAGGATGATAATAGCCATAAATAATTGCAGGAGTTGCGACCGCAATACCGGCAGCAATACCCAATAGTCCCATGAACAGCATTTCATAAGCCATAACTATGGCCATCCTGCTTTTCTGCATTCCAATAGATACAAGCACTCCGAATTCCCTTCGCCTTTCGGCTGTCATCATCAGTACTGTTCCGAATACACCAAAAGCAATAACCAGGTAAAGTATTCCTATCATTATCATGCCGCTTTTATTATCAGCATCCATCTGGGTAACTATTGTTTCATTCATTTCCCTCCATCCGAGTACCCTGTAATTGTCCTGAAGCTTTGAGCCGATCCTTGTAACAGTTCCGTTTACCGAGTCATCATCATTATTCTTCAGGCCGATAACCATAGAGGTAAGCATACCTGGTGCTGCATAAAGCTGCTGGCAAATATCAACAGGCAGATAAACGATCCGGCTGTCAATGTCGGGAGCCGGAAGCCTTACTATACCCTTGATCTCATATATGCCTGCTGCAGTTGTACCGTGGTAACCCTGTCCGATAAGTACTATTGAATCACCCCGCGACAACCCAAGATATGATGCCAGCCTGTTTCCCACGAGTGCTCCCGGCACACCGGGCTTTATATATCCGTTATCAACACCTGCATATTTTCTTATCAGGGGCATCACGGTAGCCGAATCTTTGTCGTCAATACCAAGCTCTACCTGCATGCTTCCGTCGCTCGAATAGGACGACCCTGTAAACAGGTCAAGGTTCCTGATAATATTATCCGGCAGATCTTCTCCTTTCAATTGGTCAACAGCCTTCCGGGTAAAAGTGTATTTCACCAGTCGCTCCCTTACTTTTGAAAGCAACTCTTCCTTTACAGGATCAATGCCCATGACCATAACACCCTTAGTCCGGGAACCGCTTGATACAAGAGCAAAAGATTCGAACCTCGGGATTATTTCCCCGACGTTAGGATCATTCAGTATTGTTTCCCTCACCGCTGGGGGAAACTCAATAACGTTATCAACTACCTTGTCTTCCCAGAAGTTTTTATTCTGGACCTGCACATATCCTGAGTAGGACTCTATCAAACTCCTGAACATATAGTCATATGTTCCAAGTTGCATTGATCTCATAATCAAGGCAAAAAAGACTGCAAAAAAGACCGAGGCAGCCGTTATCATTGTCCTCCTCCTGTTCCGCCACAGGTTGCGCCAGGCATAAGTAATATTTTTCATTCTTGAACCATTGTTTTGTTTTCCGGATTGAAGGTATTTATCTTACCTGTTTCATATTCTGCTGCGAAAAGAAATTATCATCGACAGGCCTGTTAAATTCCAATGTTTCAAATACAAGGATGGTTTTATTACCCGGCTCGTCAGCCGGTACAAGCTCTATCCTTGTAGGGATAAGCCTGCCGTCCATGGTTTTAATATCTGAAGCCGATTCGGTACGCACCAGGTACCCGAATTCGTCATATAATTCTGATTTCATAAAAAGAAAATCCTTCTTATCGATCCATCTGATCTGTGACCCCCACACCACGTCCGCATCTTTTTTGGCTTTCATGGTTATCTTATAACAATCGCGACCGTCAATCACCTCTTCACCTGTTATCTCATGATCATAATCATCTACAATTGAAGATTCCTTTAATATATCGTCATTGGTGTAATCCGATCCCATCCATCCCTGTGACATCATAGCCGGGGGCAGCTTTATCAGCCTGTTGACCGTGGGGTTCCAGTTCCACATTTCATTTTCCCTTTTCAGGAATGATTGTCCCTTATCCCTGGCAGGACCCGTAATAAGGGTAAGGGCATAATCGGTCCCCTTTGTCCAGTTCTTGAAAGTAACCGTTCGTTCCCATGTCGGCCTTACGATAGTCATCGACATTGTACCAAAACTTGATTTTTCACCGTTGAACTTATCATTGGCCTTCTTTACTATCTCTTTGGCATCCTGCGCATAGATAATACCTGCGGAAATGAGCAGGAAAATAACCGTGAATTTCAGTTTCATCATAGTATTGTTTTATTCAAAAGTTCGTTTTCAGGATAAATATCCGTACTGTTACTTATCCGGCCCCGGGGGATCTCCAGAAACAGCCTTGCCGCAATAATTCGCTATCAGCTTCTTCTTAACTTTTTCAACCGGAAAATTATCAGCATTAAGTATAAAATTAAAGCTTATCCCATCCAGAAGTGCCCCGAAAAGCAGAGCCTCTGTTTCAGGATCGTCGTAACCCTGGCCTTCAAAATATCCCGACAGGATCGATAAATATGTAATCAATATCTCATTTAATCTTCCTTCAACAAGTTTCATAACCGGAGGTTGCAGGAAAAGTCCGAAATATAGGTGCCAGAAATGCCTCTCTTCCTGCATAAGGGCAAACAGCCGTTCAATAAAGAACCTCAGTTCATCCTTCGTCAGAACACCATCCTTGTTTGGATCGAACAATCTGTCGAGGTTGTCGAAACCCGAAAAAATAATCTCCCTGATCAGCTCTTCCTTGCTTTCAAAATAATTATATAGCAGCCCTTTTGATATACCGGCCTTATCAGCGATCCTGCTTATAGAAGTAGGAAAGTATCCTTCTGTGGCAAACAACTCCAGAGCAGTTTCCATAATAAGAGCTTTTTTCTCTTCCCTTATCTCCTTAAATTGTTTTTGTGAACGAGGTGACATTGTTTTTTTGATTGAACGGTCAGTCAAATATAAAACATTTAACATCACTTTGTCAAGTATTTTCTGAATAATTTTGCCTGCCCAGAGATAAACAGTTAATAATCTTACAGATATGTCCGGGCCAATTACGCCCGGCTCACTCATGCAATGTCTGTCAATTCAGCTCTCACACATTAATACCAGCCACCACTACTGTCTGTTTCGGCAATATTTCAGGCTTCCGATGTTTTATTATTGAAAGATTTTTTATCTTTAACAGATTATACGTTAAAGAACCTATGCAATGGCAAACCTCAAGTTATCATTGGGAATGATCCCCTCAACTGCTAAAGTTGAACAGGCTGAGATCGATCTGATAAATGAATATGAAAAACTTCAGGCTTTCGCCGGAAGTGAAGAACTTGCCAGGTACAACGAACTGGACGCGCTGGTCAATTCATCAGACTTTATAAACAAGAAAAAAGAGATTGAGGGACTAACCTTTAAGCAGTCTGAGGAGGCTCACAGGGAAAGCGAATACAAAAAGCTCCTGAAATCAAAGGATCTTATAAAGTATTTCAAGACCAGGGATAGTGAAAATCTCAAAAAGTTCAGGGAACTGGATGGGTCGGAAACGATAGAAAAGTATGATAAACTCCGGGAAAAGGTAAATTCAGCGGAGTTCAGGGAGGCCCGGAAAAGAAAAGAGCCACCGTTCAGTGAGAGCGAGGAATACAAAATGCTCCAGGAGTATAATACGCTTAATGCAAGGCAGGATATTAAGGCATATTTTAAATTCAGGGACTCAAAGGAGCTCGCCAATTTCAAAGAGGTTGACGGATCACAGAAATTGTCGAGGTTCGAGGAATTGAAGGAATATGTATCGACAGAGGAATTCACAAAGCAGAAAGAGTATCTTCTCGACAAGAAAAGGTTTGAGAAAACCGAGATGTATACAACCCTCCAGGAATACGAAAAACTCCGTAAAAGTGACGATATAGTATGGTACATGAAGGTTAAGGACTCAGATAAATTTGATGTTCTGAAATCCAGGGAGCTCACTTTTAGTGACGAATTTGAAGGAGAAAACTTTGACAAGGGGAACTGGATCCCAAATCACTACTGGGGCGACAAACTGCTTCACGGGCTCTATTCCCAGGAGGGTGATCTGCATGCCTATACCGATGGTGATAATATAGAGGTCAGGAGCTCCTTCCTCAGGATAATTACTAAACCTCAGAAGGCCGAAGGTAAGGTCTGGAACCCCGCACTGGGAGGTTTCCGGAACAAAGAATTCGATTTCACCTCAGGCATACTCTCTTCGGGAAAGAGTTTCAGGCAGAAATATGGTACATTCACCGCCAAGATAAAGCTTGCAACCTCTCCGGGGCCCAAACATTCTTTTTATCTGCTCACTGATAAAATTACTCCTCATATCGACATTTGCCGGACCACAAAAGGTAAGGTCCTGATGGATTTCTTCAACGGTAACGGTAAGGTTGCCAAAACTTCGCTGGGATCGCGTTATACGAGGGATTTTTTCATCTATACCCTTGAATGGACTGCTGAAAAGCTGGTTTGGTATATTAATGGGGTTGAGGTTATGCGTCAGACTTCCGACCTGCCGCAGGAACCTATGTTCCTAAACCTTTGCGGCGGGCTCGACAGCAGTATTTCAGGGGCCTCATCAATGGAGGTCGACTGGGTCAGGGTTTACAAGTAGATATCTATAAACCAATCATACCCGACAATGAAAAATCTGATGTTGTCCTGTCTGCTCCTTCTGAGCAATCTTTTTCTATTCGGACAGAAGGATATTCCTGTATGTGTCCTTGCTGATCAACCTCCACAAATAGATGGCAAAACAGCTGACTGGCCCGAAAAATTTCCCTACTATGACAAAGGAAACAAGGTAAATTACCTTATCAGTAATGATGATAGGAACATTTACCTGTGTATCCGCACCTATGATCCTGTATCGCAACAGAAAATAATGCGTGCAGGTGTAACCATTCAGTTTACCGCAGGAACAAAGGGCAGGAACAAAGCTACAATTACCTACCCAATGAAAGCACAGCTGGCATCAGCTACACCTTCACCAAACGCATCTTCAGGTCAGCAGCCGCGGCAGGGAGGAAGGGCCTCATCAAGAGATGAAGTGATTAAACAGTGTACCGATATGAAGGTAAAAGGACTTGCATCACTGAACGGTACCGTGCCGGTAAAAAATGACGCAGGCGTTAAGGCAGCATTCTCATGGGAGGCAGAACGGCTCCTTTCCTACGAAATGGCTGTACCCCTGAGTGAACTGTTTGGCAGTGAGTTAAACGAGGAAAATCTCGAAGCCCCCATTGAAGTCAGGATCACAATTCTTCCCGTCATCCAGGCCAAGCCCGGGGGCACCGGTGTTTCATCCGGAGGCGGAGGTGGTCGGGGAGGCGGAGGCCGTGGTGGCGGCAGCCGTGGTGGCGGCAGTACGCCTGCCAGAGGAGGATCAGGAGGAACATCCGAGATGCAGTTCCAGACCCTGATAAAGCATAATACAACCCTGAATCCGGGCATTAGCAAATAGGCCTGTAATTCTCACATAGTACATATACCATTTCCGGTCTGATGATCGGCGAAGGCAAGGCCGGAGTGAAAGCAACTGCCTTAATCAGTACGGCTATGAAAACAAGGCCGGTGAAGTCAATTGGTTATCAAGTTGACTCCTTTACTCAACCTTTTTTATAAATTTGCTTTTTTACTTACCATGTTTAAATCAGATTTATCATGAAAAAGGTTCTTTCCGCAGCAGTTGTCCTGCTGGTTTTAACAACGGTCATATCAAAAGGTCAGACTCCTGTGTTTACCCGGCAGGATACCCTGAGAGGATCGATCACTCCTGAAAGGGAATGGTGGGATCTTACCTATTACCATCTGAATATTAGGGTAAATCCTGCCGACAGTACAATTTTCGGAACCAACCTGATAGGATTCAAAGTGCTTAAACCGGCAAGAATAATGCAGGTCGACCTTCAACCGCCCCTGAAGATATCCAGGATAACGATGGATGGTACAGACCTGAAATTCAGGAATGACGGAAATGTCTGGTGGGTTGACATGGGAAAGGAAATGAGCACAGGTGAAAACAGACAGATACTGGTATACTATGGAGGTCAGCCTAAACTGAACAGGAGACCCCCGTGGGATGATGGTATAACATGGCAATATGATAACAACGGAAAGCCATTTGATGCTTCTGCCTGCCAGGGCGGAGGAGCAAGCATCTGGTGGCCATGCAAGGACCATATGTATGACGAACCCGACAGCATGTTGATAAGTGTCAACACTCCCGGAGACCTGGTTGATGTTTCAAACGGAAGGTTAAGAAGCATGACTGAGGAAAAGGACGGTACGAAAACATGGAACTGGTTCGTCTCAAACCCCATCAGCAATTATAGTGTCAATATGAATATTGGCGATTATGTACACTTCGGAGAGGTTTTCAAGGGAGAACGCGGAAATCTGGATTGTGATTACTGGGTACTGGGCTATAACCTGGAGAAGGCGAAAAAACAGTTCAAACAGGCACCTATGATGCTCGAAGCATTCGAGTACTGGTTCGGGCCATATCCCTTTTATGAGGATAGTTATAAACTCGTTGAAGTCCCATACCCGGGGATGGAACACCAGAGTTCGGTTACCTATGGGAACGGTTTCAAAAACGGATATGGCGGCAGGGATGTCAGCAAGACCGGCTGGGGTGATAAATTTGACTTTATCCTGGTCCATGAATCAGGACATGAATGGTTCGCAAACAATATTACATACCGGGATATTGCAGATATGTGGATACATGAAAGTTTTATCGCCTACTCCGAAGGTCTTTATGTTGAATACTGGTACGGGAAAGATGCCGGGTTCGAATATTTGAGAGGAGTGAGGTCAAATATTCTTAACGACCGTCCGATAATAGGTAATTATGACGTTAATTCCAGCGGCTCGGGCGATATGTACCAGAAAGGTGCAACAATGCTGCATATGATAAGGCAGATAGTTAACGATGATGATAAATGGAGAGGTATCCTGCGTGGTCTGAACGAGACATTCTGGCACCAGACGGTTACTACACAGCAGATCGAAGGATATATGGATCAGCATACCGATTTCGACCTTAAACCAATATTCGACCAGTTCCTCTGGGATACAAGGATACCTGTCCTTGAATACAGGTTCCTGAACGGAGAGCTTGTTTACAGGTGGGGAGATGTAGTCAGGGGATTCAACATGCCGGTGAAAGTATATATCGACGGCCGCGAGACATGGCTGAAGCCTCAGACCCGCAGATGGACCAGTCTTCCTGACACACCCGTGGGAACCCTTGTTGTTGACAGGGATTTTTACGTAGCATCCATTAATCTTATGGGAAACTGATAGTGCCTATGATCAGGAGATGTGAATGGGCAGGCAACGATCCATTGTACATTGAATACCATGACCGCGAATGGGGTGTTCCTCTGTATGATGACAGGAAGATATTTGAGTTCCTGATACTGGAAACATTCCAGGCCGGTCTCAGCTGGATAACCATTCTGAAGAAGAGGGACAATTTCAGGAAAGCTCTTGATGATTTTGACTTCCTGAAAATAGCAGGTTACACCGAATCAGATATTGCCAGGCTGATGAGTGATCCTGGAATAATACGAAATAAGTTAAAGATAATGGCAACTATCTCAAATGCCCGGGCTTTTAAAAAGGTAAGAAATGAATTCAGGACATTCAGTAATTATGCATGGTCATTTACCGGAGGGAAACCTGTAGTCAACCGGTTCCTGTCAACAAAAGAGCTGCCGGCCTCAACAGCAATTTCAGAGAAATTCAGTAATGATCTCCGAAAGAGGGGTTTTAAATTTACCGGGCCAACGGTAGTATATGCACATATGCAGGCTACAGGAATGGTTAATGACCATGTCATAACCTGCTTCAGGCATAATGAAATCTCTGATCAGAAATGGAACCCGAAAACTACCGAATATTAATTTATGGATGGATTGTCCTGGCGATAGTCCTTTTTCCGCTCCTGCTTAAAGTAAGGGCACCATACGGACGGCATACCGGTTCAGGCTGGGGAAAACTTATCGACAACCGTGCGGGATGGTTAATCATGGAACTTCCATCATTGCTGTTATTCGTATTCCTGTTCATGAGAGGCGAAGCGGTAAAAACAACTGCCG
>JBJKPH010000039.1:0-3481 GCA_046706585.1 Bacteroidales bacterium
TGCTTACTTTTGTCTCATCCTTCGATTTTGGAAGCTCTATAGTAAGGATCCCGTTTTTGAATTCAGCGGTAATCTTTTCCCTCTCGACATTTTCGGGAAGCAGAAAACTCTTGCTGAATGAATAGTGGCCGAATTCCCTGCGGCTGTATCCGTTAACATTCTCTTCCTTTTCTTCCCTGTGCTCGCTTGAGATCATCAGTGTATCTTTCTCGGTTTCAACCTTTATATCTTCCCTGGTCAGACCCGGAAGAGCAACTTCAATCCCAAAACTTTTCTCATCTTCCCTGATATTTATGGCTGGCAGGTTATTACGGCTGCCTCCGAAGAATGAGTCAAGATCGCTGTTGAAAAAATCAGACATGTAAACCGGCCTGTAATTCCTTGTTTTTAAAATTGGTAACATAGCTTTGTCCTCCTGTTATTTATAATTATTAAAATTTATTTTGTTCTCTGTTTTTTCATTTTCAATTTATATACCAATCCTATAAACATGTCAATATGACATATATTTTTCTATTCATGCAGTCATAATGACAGTCTGTGATTATTCCATCAGATCAAATTGACAGCAGCAGTAGCTGGCATGATGAGGATTGTACTGATTTTTTTGAACTTTGGGTTGATTTTCGTTGTTAGATGCGAAAGGCGAATTATGGCCTGTTATTAAAAGCATCGGTTTATATATTATTATCTTTATATGATTCGGAATTTTTTAACACTAAAGGATCAATACTGATGGCACGCAGTTCTCCAATAAAAAAGGTCTGTAGTTTTTACAGGAGTGGGTTTGCCGGAATGCCTGACTGGGGGGTCAGGTTATGGATAATAATCTTAGTGAAACTGTTTGTAATTTTCTTTATCCTTAGAATATTTTTCTTTCCCGACTTTCTGAAGAAGAACTTCAGATCTGACTCTGAGCGTAGCATGTATATCCTTAAGGAATTAACAGAAAAAACCTGATCAAATGATTGAGAATATTGATCTTTCACTTGTTGACTGGTCGAGGGCTCAATTTGCCCTGACTGCAATATATCACTGGTTGTTTGTTCCGCTGACACTTGGTTTGTCGTTCATCCTGGTGATAATGGAAACAATGTACTACCGTAGTGGTTCGGATGTGTGGAAGAAAGTTACCAGATTCTGGATGAAGCTTTTCGGGATAAATTTTGCGATAGGTGTTGCTACCGGTATAATTCTGGAATTTGAGTTTGGTACCAACTGGTCGAATTATTCATGGTTTGTGGGTGACATTTTCGGTGCACCTCTTGCAGTTGAAGGTATTATGGCGTTTTTCATGGAATCGACCTTTATTGCGGTTATGTTTTTCGGCTGGGAGAAGGTAAGCCGCCGGTTTCATCTTGTTTCAACATGGCTGGTTGCCATCGGGGCAAACCTGTCAGCATTGTGGATACTGGTAGCCAACTCATGGATGCAGAACCCTGTTGGTATGCTTTTCAATCCTGCCACTGCACGCAATGAGATGGATAATTTCTGGTCGGTATTATTCAATCCTGTGGCCATCGAAAAGTTTTTCCATACTGTAAGCTCCGGATTTGTTCTGTCATCACTCTTTGTTCTGGGTATCAGTGCCTGGTTCCTGCTCAGGAACCGCGAAAAGGAGATGGCATTGAAAAGTATAGGTATTGCATCTGTATTCGGATTCATTGCTTCCCTGGCAGTGATATTTACCGGCGATAGTTCAGCACGGACAATTGCTAAGGTCCAGCCGGTGAAGTTCGCCTCAATGGAGGCACTCTATCAGGGCAGAGAGGCGGCAGGCCTGACAGCAATAGGGGTTCTTACCGGAGATGCAGATGATGACGGATTCAGGGAAAAGGATATGATTGCCAGGATTGAAATACCGGGCCTGCTTTCGATGATGGTCAATGGTGACAGGGAGTCGTTCGTACCCGGATTAAAAGACCTGCTTTATGGTAATGAAGAGTATGGAATTATTCCGGCTTCCGAAAAAATAGAAAGGGGAAAGGTAGCCCGCAAGGTACTGGTCGATTACAAGGAGGCTCTTGAGAAGGGTGATACCACTCTTGCTGATGAACTGAAAGCCAGGTTCGGAGATAAGGATTTCCTGGATAATTATTTCACATATTTCGGTTACTCGTTTATCAGGAGGCCGTCTGACCTGATACCAAATGTGCCTGTTGTTTTCTATTCATTCCATATAATGGTATTCCTGGGATTCCTGTTCATTTTGCTACAGGGACTTGCATGGTATTTCAAAGTGAAAAAGAAACTCGAAAAAATGAAATGGTTTCTCTGGATCCTTCTGCTATCAATACCACTTGCCTATCTTGCATCGGAGCTGGGCTGGGTGGTAGCTGAAGTGGGGAGGCAACCATGGATCATTCAGGACCTGATGCCGGTATCTGCAGCTGTATCGCAGATCAGCGCCGGTACGGTTCAGATTACATTCTGGTTATTTACAGCGCTCTTTACCCTACTGCTGATGGCAGAGGTGTCGATAATGGTAAAACAGATAAAGAACGGGCCCAAAATAGAGGAGGAATAACTATGAACATGATATCCCTGACATTTTTGCAAGAATACTGGTGGTTCATTATATCATTACTGGCCAGCCTTCTTGTTTTTCTTATGTTTGTCCAGGGCGGACAATCGTTTATTTTTACCCTCCCCGGGAACGAAGTTCAGAAAACTATGATAATCAATGCAATGGGAAGAAAGTGGGAATTTACTTTCACAACCCTTGTTACATTCGGCGGTGCATTCTTTGCCTCCTTCCCGCTTTTCTATGCAACCAGTTTCGGAGGGGCTTACTGGGTATGGATAGCTGTTCTTTTCAGTTTTGTGATACAGGCAGTGGCATTCGAGTACAGATCGAAGCCTTCAAATGTACTGGGAAAGAAGACATTTGAGGCATTCCTTTTTATTAACGGGGCACTCGGACCGTTCCTGGTAGGTATTGCCGTGGCAACATTCTTTACCGGGTCGCAGTTTTCGATCAATAGTTTCAATATAAGCAGGTGGGAAACACCCTGGCACGGAATTGAAGCCATTTTTAACCTCAGGAATCTTTCACTTGGAATTACAGTGCTTTTTCTAAGCCGTCTGCTGGGACTTATGTATATTGCAAATACGGTTGATGACAACAGGCTGATAAAAGAGGCCAGGAAGAAAGCAATAAGCAACATTGTACCATTCCTTGCAGGTTTCCTGTTTTTTACTTTTACACTGCTGCTATCTGAAGGATTTGCTGTCGACCCTGCCAGCTCAGCGATATTCATTGAGAAATATAAATACCTGCATAACTTTCTGCATATGCCGCTTTTAATGGTTATTTTCATTGCTGGTGTAATAATGGTTCTTTTCAGCCTGTACAGGATGATCTTCACAGTTCATACAAATGCAATATGGTTTTCAGGGCCGGGGACCATAATGGTCGTCATGGCTCTGTTTCTTATTGCAGGGTATAACAATACATCGTATTACCCTTCGGTATATGACC
>JBJKPH010000040.1:0-2941 GCA_046706585.1 Bacteroidales bacterium
GGATCATTATAGGTGGGAGGAGGAATGTAACTGAAATACATTATATCAAGTCCGTCAGTCTCCGACATTTCAGTATAAAAAAAGTACTCTTTGCCATTCTTATTGTAATAAAGGCGGTATGGGCCTAACTGGTCTGAACTGTTATTAACCTTATCAGAAATTGAATTGAAAAAAACATTGTCTACCATTTCCGAATTGATCTCGAAATCACCAGTTACCAGGTCAAACGTATACCAGATTACACCCGTAAGAATATCAAAATCGCCACCGTGACTTTCCCTGTTTGTCGAGAAAGTGATCGGCAACTCACCTCCATACTGGGGAATATTTGAGTTATAGTCGTCATATTCCGAATTTATCCCTTCGAGGTTGACAACCTCTTCCGGGAATGTGCCAAAATCGAAATTGATCTCCGGTCCGTCGGGGAGACATCCGCCGATTGTCAGGCTGCCTGCAATAATTGCCACAACCAGACCTTTTATTATAATTCTGTTCATCATTGTTACTCCTGAATGTGTATAACGCAAAAGTATATAATTTATTATTCCAAAAAAAAACCGGGTGAACACCCGGCTCTTCGAAGGTAGAATTTAGGTTAATTAAGGGTAAATTAGGGTATGAGGGTTAAATTTTGTTAAAATTTTCTTACACACTAATGATGAAAAAGAGGCATTAATGGTTGCGTTTCGATTTACCTTTTTTATTAACCGGTATTGACTCCTTCTATTTTGTTGTTGAAGAACAGCTGTTTATAAATAGATTTTTCTGTTTAAAAATTGAACATACCACCGTAGCCCATCTTAAATTTTATCATAATTTTGCAGTTATTAATTGGATGAAGGCATGGACGAGGATAAATATGGATACCAGGAGGAGGAAATATCGGGGATTGTAAACCGGTATGAGAGGATGAGGAAAAACAAGGAGAGCCATTTCTTCGATGTATCGGAATTCGAGACTATAATCGATTATTATCTTGATAATAACGATGTTACATTTGCTTTTGAAGCTGCAGAATTTGCATCGAACCAACACCCCAATTCAATATCCATACAGTTAAGAAAGGCAAAGGTGCTGATCGATAAAGGTCGTGCTGTAGATGCTCTTAAACTGGTTAAGAAGCTTGAAAGAATTGAGCCCGGCAATTACGAGGTCTATATAATTAAAGGGGCAGCCCTGGGGATGCTTGGTGATATAAATGGTACAAGAAGGAATTTTGATACAGCCCTTTCACTCGATCCGGCTGATGAGAACAATATTCTTTTCAGTATAGTTTCAATTCTCCAGAACCTTAATCATTATGAACTGCTGATCCCGTATCTTGAAAAACTGTCTGTTCTGGAACCTGATTTTCCCGCCCATATGTATGACCTGGCCTTCGCTTACGAAAAGACCGGGAAATTAAGGGATAGCATCGAGTACTATAATATCTATCTCGACCTCGATCCATATTCCGACAGCGCCTGGTACAACCTGGGGATAATATATAACCGGCTCGAAGAAAATGATAAGGCTCTGGAATCATATGAGTATGCCCTGGCGGTAAACCCTGACAACTTTTTTGCCCTTTTCAATAAAGGGAATCTCCTGAGCAATATGGGGAAGTTCAGAGAGGCTCTCGATGTGTACCTTCAGTACCTTGAATTTGAAGATGACAGCCCGGAAGCTCTTACCTATGCTGCCGAGTGCTATGATAAACTCGGACAGATGAAGATGGCCGTTAAGCTATATAATGAGGCAATTGAGCTGGAACCTTCATTCCCTGAACCCTGGTTCGGGCTTGGAGTGCTCTCCCTTGGCTCAGGGAACTACGACGACAGCCTCTATTACTTCGGTAAAGCGGTGAAACTCGACAATGAAAATCCGGAATACTGGTACTACCAGGGGAAAGCGTACTACAGAAGTTCTGACATTAAAAATACTGTTAGATCATTCAGGGAGGCACTTAGACTTGATCCGTTCTATGATATTGTATGGAATGACCTCGGTCACCTGATTATTGGTGAAGGATATTATTACAAGGTTGCATCTCTGCTTGAAAAGAGCCTTAAGATCACAGGTGACATACACGGATTGCGGTTCCTCCTTGCATCTGTTTACCTCTATTCGGGTCAGCAGGCGAAATGTACAGAACAGCTTTCCATGGCGATGCGTTCGTCTGCCGGGGAATTCATGGTTTTTGAAGACCTTTTTCCCAGTCACCTCCTGAACAGTGAACAGATAGCTATCCTAAAGAGGGATAAAAAATAGAAATAAAGATTTATGTTAGTAAAATTTCCACATCTGCCTGAACGTCCGCCAAAACCCAGGACGAAGGGATTAACGATGGTAATGGACAAGGGTTTGAGCCTCAGGGAGGCTGAAGATATGATTTCGGTAGGTGCTGAATATATCGACTATGTAAAATTGGGTTTCGGAACATCTCTTCTGACCCCGGGGGTCAAACAGAAAATAGCCTTATACCGTGAAGCAGGTCTCAGGCCATACCTTGGCGGTACACTCTTCGAGGCATATATCATCAGGAATATGTTTGATGAATTCCTTGAACTGATTGATGAACTCGGGATTGATATGGCAGAAATATCTGATGGCTCATACGAGATCGACGAAGAATTGAAGGTTGACTATATCAGGAAAACGGCCTCTAAGGTAATGGTAATATCAGAAGTCGGATCAAAGAAGAAAGATGTTGTCTATACCCCTGAAGAGTGGGTAGATATGTTGCGGGCCGAATTGGATGCAGGTTCATTCAAGGTGATCGCTGAAGCCAGGGAGAGTGGTACTACGGGTATCTACCTGGCAAACGGCTGTGCCGATACCGCCCTTATTGAGAAAATTGCCGAAAATATCGATCTTGATGATATTATCTGGGAAGCTCCGCTCAAATCGCAACAGGCCTGGTTTATTAAACACTTTGGTGCCAATGTAAGCCTCGGTAATA
>JBJKPH010000041.1:0-4689 GCA_046706585.1 Bacteroidales bacterium
TTACTTTGGTGAAGTTGATAAAGCAGATAGTGATAATATCAAGCTTTTACTGGCTAAAAAATAGTGCTACGCTTATCAAGTGAGAAATGATTATTAACCGGATGAACAGCCGAAAGAGCCGGCAATATGCCGACCGCTGTCATTCTAAAAATTAGGAATTATGCCAAGATCAGTTAATTCAGTTGCTTCAAAGGCCCGCAGAAAAAAGGTCCTGAAGCAGACCAAAGGGTACTTCGGCCGAAGGAAAAACGTTTATACCGTTGCCGTAAATTCCCTTGAGAAAGGTTTGCAGTATGCATACCGCGACAGAAAAAAGAAGAAAGGCAATTTCAGATCACTATGGATACAGAGAATTAATGCAGCTGTACGTCAGTATGGCATGAGCTATTCGGAATTCATGGGCAGGATCGCAAAAAATGATATCGCGCTTAACAGGAAAACCCTTGCAGACCTTGCAATGAACAATCCTGAAGCTTTTAAAGCGATTGTTGAAAAAGTCAAATAATAGTATTCATTCAGTATAAGAACCTCTGGAAAAAGGCGCCACCATACGGCGTCTTTTTCATTTAATGCACATTCCTTCACTCTCAAACATCTCAAAGAAAACATTAGTATTTGAAAATCATAAAAAAATAGTACATTGTCACGCCTGTTTCATCCAGGCGCCAGTGCATGGCAGGGATGAGGTGGTTTGTAACCAGACAGATATGTGGCGTAAAAGAATATACTCTGTATTGTCGGTGCCCGCTTTCGGGCTCCTTTACTTTTATACTGGCCTTGTTGTACTGACAGTGCTCGCCCTGCTATCACTGAGAATGAGAAGAGCTGCCACAGGGATAATGAGATTCTGGGCGCTATCCAGCTTTTTCCTGATCGGCAAAAGAGTGCATATCTCAGGTCTCGACAGGTTCAGCCGTAACGGCAGGTATATTATTGTAGCCAACCATACCAGCCTGTTCGATATAATTGCCATAATCTCATTTTTCCCGGGACTATCGTGGTTTGGTCATGAAAGACTTACAAAAATTCCCGTATTCAGGAAGGTACTCAGCATGATAAACTATATACCCATGCGAAAGTCGACAGTAAGCAATACAAGAAAGATGATGGACGAAATGATCGAAAAATCAAAGATCAACACCATCGGGATATTTCCTGAAGGTACCCGTTCGCTGAACGGTAAGGTCAATGATTTTTACAGAGGCTTTGTAATCCTTCTCAGGAATACTAACCTGGATGTATTGCCCGTCAGCCTGAGCGGATTCTATGATCTCAAACCAAAAAACAGGTTCTATATCCGGTTTGATGCGAAGCTGGATATAGTAATTCATGAACCGGTCATGAGGGAAAAACTCATAGAGATGAATGACAGACAGATCATTACAAACATTAAAACCATTATTGAATCAGGTGTTGCGAATAACTATACACTGAATAGCCCTGAAGTAATACTAAAATAACCAAGGATGACAAAACAGACAAACAGGTGGGGATTCATCATTAACCCGATTGCAGGAAACGGAGATTCCCTTAAGGTTACAGAACAACTGAAAAGCAAAATAGCAAGTCAGGGTATTGATGCCGGACTGTTCTATACCGAAAGAACCGGCCATGCCGGAGAGATTGCTTCAAAACTGGCTGATGAAGGCTACAGCCATATTATTGGTGTCGGTGGTGATGGTACATTCAACGAGATAGCATCCTCTCTTGTTTCCCGGGAAAATATTACTACCGGCCTTATCCCTGCCGGTACCGGGAACGATTTCATACAGATACTCGGATACCCCGATCGTTTCGGTGATGCTGAATGGGATAGTTTTTTCAGACTGGAAACTATACGGATGGATGCGGGGAGATGTAATGAAATGATATTCATGAACGGCATGGGACTTGGTTTTGATGCCCAGGTTGCAGCAGAAAACTATACGGCGCCGGGTGAGATTAAAAGAGGTGGAAAGAACAAGTATGTATGGCATATACTGAAAACCCTGCTTTTCTACCGTGAAGGAAAGATGGAAACAAATTCGAACGGTGAAAAATCTGTAACCGATTGCTTTATGAACACAGTGGCAATAGGAAGACGGTTTGCAGGCGGCTTCTATCTTACTCCCTCTGCAATTGCAAATGACGGACTTCTTGATGTCTGCTCGATAAAAAGATTATCCCTGCCCCAGAGACTGAGAATACTGATGATGGTCCCCAAAGGAACACATGTCAACGATAAAAGGATCAATTACTATAAGGTTTCTGAACTGAAACTCCATTTTCCTGAGAAGGTACCTTTCCATGTTGACGGTGAACTCTATTTCGCACAGGACTTTGATATCAGCCTGATGCCGGATGCAGTAAGCGTGATCTACAATCAATCAGGACCTCACTATTTTAACACAACAGGTACAATTAACCCTAACAGTTCAGATGAAAGCACCAGGTAAATACGCAGTTTTTCTTGATATCGACAATACCGTTCTCAGTCTGAACAGTGGTTCAGTATTTATCAAGGAGGCTTTCAGAAAAGGAATGATGAGAAAAAGAGATCTGCTCAGAGCAATGTATTACGGATGGCTGCACAAGCTTGACCTCAGGGAGACCACCAGGATCCTGGCCGATATGATAGCATGGATGAAAGGAAGGATCCCCGGTGAAATCGGCAGGTTTGCAGAAAATATTGTAAATAATCACCTCATTTCGGCTATAAGGCCAGGTATTGCCAGAGAGATACTCTTTCACAGGGAGAAGGAAGCAGAACTTGTTATTCTTTCATCCGCAATAAGTGAAATATGCCTGCCTCTTGGATTTCACCTGGGAATGGGTAGAAATAATGTACTGTGCACCACGCTGGAAACCCAAAATGGCTTATTTACCGGAACGGTATCAGGCAGATTCTGTATCGACGATGAAAAGAAAAGCAGGCTGCTTACATATTGTTCAGCAAATAATTATTCTCCTGAACAGGCTTATTATTACGGCGATTCAATTTCAGATCTTCCTGCTCTTGAAGTTGTCGGCAACCCTGTATGCGTTGCACCTGACAGGAAACTCAGGAAAATAGCCGAAACAAGGAACTGGAGGATAATGGCTCAGGACTGAGGGAATATTGAACCGGGAAGTGCAAATATCTGAAACTAGTTGATCTTACGGAACATTCTTTTGAGCCTGATCTTTCGAATACCTTTTCTCTCCTTGTCGAGGGACAACCAGATAAACTTGGGCTTACCCACAATGTGATCTTCAGGAACAAATCCCCAGAAACGGGAGTCGGCCGAATCGTGGCGGTTATCCCCCATCATCCAGTAATAATCCATCCTGAAGGTATATGTATCTGAGGCTTTGCCGTTAATATATATAACTCCGTCCCTTACCTCAAGATCATTATCTTCATAAACATCTATTATCCTGTCGTACAAGCATATATTTGAAGTATCAATTTTAACGGTAGTACCTTTTGCAGGTATCCACAACGGACCAAAGTAGTCTTCGTTCCAGGAATATTCCTGCTTGTGCGGAAAGATATAAGGCATATATTCACCATTGCGGCGAACATCAGGCTTCACATCGTTTACATTGGCAAAGGCGTTCAGCTTTTCGGCATTTCCCTTTGTAAGCGGCATGAGGTAGGATGTGCCCGAAAGCTGCATTACATCCGATTTATATATGTCAAGCCTTTCGAATGCCATTGGATTAATGCTTGTTCCGTTCGTAGTTACCCAGTAGGCCATCTGCTGGGTTCCGTTATCGGGAACAGCTTCCCCGTTTACATACAGTATGCTTCCCCTAACCTCAATAGTATCTCCGGGTACTCCGACGCATCTCTTGACATAGTTTTCCCTTCTGTCGACCGGTCTGTAAATAATAGTATTATTATTCCACACATCTTCCCTGGCCAGAGCATAATATCGCTCAGGAGTCTTCCCTGATATCCCCGAATAACTGTCCCGGCTGGCAAGCTGGCGTGCAGTCTCCCGTACTATCTCGTAGTATGATGTTGCCTGGTTCTCCACAACCACGGTATCACCCGCGGGGAAATTGAACACTACCGGATCAAATCTTTTTACCGATCCGAAACCCTTTAGTCTTTTATAGGGTCTGGTTATCAGGTTCGACCACGATCTGGTCTTTATCAGGGGGATGGTATGCTGCGTAAACGGGAATGCGATCGGCGTGTTGGGCATTCTGGGCCCGTAGGCTACCTTACTAACGAAAAGATGGTCGCCAATCCTTAGTGATTTTTCCATTGACCCCGTGGGGATCCTGTAATTCTGGAAAAGAAAAATATTGATCAGCGATACTGCAACTACTGCAAAGATCAGTGCATCAAGCCATTCCACGAGTGTTGAATTTTCACCCTCCCTTTTCTTCCAGAAGGACCAGTTTACTTTCCTGGTGACGTAAATGTCGAATATTATGGCTAAACCAACCAGCAGCCAGTAGCTTCCGATCCAAATTACCAGTAAAATATAAATTATTGCTGCTATCGCAAACTTGAAGTACTTGTTTTTGAGGATATCAGGCATCAGCTAAAGTTTTAATGATGTGCAAAAGTAATCTTTTTGTCAGAAACCAAGCAGGTCAGACATTGTAAAAATGCCCTTCCTGTTCAGGATAAATTCCGCAGCAAATACCGCACCAAGAGAAAATCCTGCCCTGCTAAAGGCTTCGTGCCGGAGTGTGATCCTGTCAGCTTCAGAC
>JBJKPH010000042.1:0-7284 GCA_046706585.1 Bacteroidales bacterium
CACTGTTCCCACTAGGCGGTCGACCGGTATATTCTCTTTTTTTCCCAGTGCAACACATTTTGAAACCTCACCCAGCCTTGGCAGGGCAAGATTCACCAGGTATCCCGACATCATCGCGTAGAAAGTATTCATGAACCCCGGACTGTATCCCAGTGGTCTTATCATCAACACCCACCTGCGTGCACGGCTCATATATGCAAACATTGAAAAAGTTATCGAAAGAACCAGCCAGCCGTAATTAGCTGTTTTGAGTTGCCTGAACACTTCACCGATGCTGACATTATGAAATGCAAAATAGAGAAGGAGAAGACTCAGTCCTATGAAAACAATTAACCTGGCAGTTTTTTTGAGCCTTTTTTTCAAGGTCAGATCAGTTTATTCGTAGTGGTATCGGGAAATACAAGCGCCGGCCTGAATGATTTTGCCTCCTCGAATTCGATACTGGCATAAGCTATGATAATGATAACGTCACCTACCGCTGCCTTGCGTGCAGCCGGTCCGTTGAGGCAGATTGCGCCTGAGCCCCTTTCGCCCCTGATGACATAAGTTTCGAGACGTTCTCCATTATTAATATTAACGATCTGTACCTTTTCGTTCTCAATAATATTGGCTGCGTCCATCAGGTCTTCATCGATGGTAATACTCCCCACATACTGAAGATTTGCTTCAGTGACCGACACCTTGTGAATTTTGGATTTAACAACTTCAATCCACATCTTCTCTTATCAATTGGTTTGACGCTACAAAGTTAATTAACCTTTTGAATTTGGGAAAGAAAACGCCATATTATCGATCAGCCTTACATCTCCTGCATAGAGGGCAATACACCCGAAATATTCCCTTTCCGGGTCAACAGGAGTTAATGGTGTAACGCTTCTGAGCTCACGGTTGTCGACAATATCAAAATATTCGACCCTGAACAGGCCTGATCTCTCTATCTCGTCAATAATTTCCTGTTTTACCTTTTCAATACTCTTCTGGTCGTGAATGACCGAATATTTCTTCAGGGTCTGGCAGACCAGGCCGGCTTTTTGCCTGACACTCTTTTCGAGCCGGGTGTTCCTTGAACTCATTGCAAGCCCGTTGCTTTCCCTTACAATAGGGCAGGGGATGATCTCAACCGGCAGACCAAGTTGCCTGGTCATTTCAGATATGATCACCAGTTGCTGAAAGTCTTTTTGTCCGAAATATGCACGGTCGGGCATGACCGATTCAAGAAGTATCCTGACCACTCTTACCACTCCCCCGAAATGACCCGGCCTGAATTTCCCTTCCATTATCCTGTCAAGTTCACCAAGGTCGAGAGTGAATGGCTTCTCATCGCTGTAAATATCGTCCGCCTCCGGAATAAATAATAAGTCACTGTCGGACAGCGAAGCTGAAAGCAGCGACCTGTCGCCGTCGACATCACGTGGATACTTTATCAGATCCTGCTGATCATTGAACTGGGTGGGATTTACAAAAATGGTTACTACCGTTATGTCGTTCTCACGTACCGACCTCTTTACCAGCGATATGTGACCGGCATGGAGGGCTCCCATTGTTGGTACTAAACCGATACTCATCCCTTTTTCGGAAGCAAGGTGCTGTCTCAGATCGCTGCGTGTAGTTATTATGTGCATTTGCAAAAATGAATAGATAACAAATCTAGTTCTTTTTTCAGAAGAAATCACACGGGTCGGGGGGCGCGGGGAAGACGAAGGGACGAAGGGACCGAGAGACGAAGGGACGAAGAGACTTAGGGACCGAGAGACGAAGAGACTGAGAGACGAAGGGACGAAGAGACGGAGGGACGAAGAGTTCATCGTTCGCTCCTTGCTCTTTGCCAAGAAAGTTATGAGGATCAAAAGGATATGTATGTCAGAAAAAATTGTTATCTTTGCATTCTGTTAGAACCCAGGTTTATCTAGTTATAAATGGATAACAAGAAAGTTTTATTCGTATCACAGGAGATAACCCCGTACCTTCACGAGACAGAGATTTCAAAGATAAGTCGTTACCTCCCTCAGGGAACCCAGGAAAAGGGGAAGGAGATCAGAACCTTTATGCCAAGGTATGGTTCCATTAATGAGAGGAGAAACCAGTTACACGAAGTCATCCGGCTTTCGGGAATGAACCTGATAATTGACGATACCGATCATCCGCTGATAATCAAGGTGGCATCGATCCAGTCGGCAAGGATGCAGGTTTATTTCATTGATAACGAGGATTATTTCCACCGCAAACAGAAATCAAAGGATAGCAAGGGCAATGAATTCGAGGATAACGATGAAAGGGCGATATTCTTTTCAAGAGGGGTGATAGAAACTGTAAGGAAGCTGAGATGGGCCCCGGATATTGTACATTGTCATGGTTGGATGGCAGCTCTTGTGCCGGTTTACCTGAAGCACCTTTTCGATGACGATCCGCTTTTTACGGATGTGAAAATTATATATTCGATATACAATAATGACTTCAAAAAGCCGTTTAGAGATACGTTCATGAGTAAGCTTGTTAACGACGGTATTGATGAGGAAATGCTTGAGTATGCCAGGGAGGCCAGTTATGTTAACCTGTCGAAACTTGCAATAGACAATTCAGATGGCATAATTATTGGTAGCAAAGAAATAAACAAGGAACTGGAAGAATACCTGGGAGGTTTAACCATTCCGGTGCTGGGTTATCAGAACGAGGATGAATATATTGATGCGTATAATGATTTTTATGACAAATTATTTTAGGAAACCGGACAAACCCGCGAAGGATAATAATATTTCACATAAATTTTCAGGCTATATTTTAAGAACGATCGTTGCAGCAGCAGTCGTTGCGATGGTGTTTTTTGCCGAATCATGCGAGGAAGACCCCACATCAATTGGTATCAATCTTCTTCCCACTACTGATTTTGATAAGGTATCGTCGGATCTGTACAACGACCTGCAGTTTTATACCATGTTTGACGACAGCCTTGTTTCACGTGACACCACTTTTGCTTTTCTCGGTTGGCAATCGGATCCGTTTTTCGGAAAGACAAAGTCTGATTTCGTTTCGCAGTTATGGCTGTATAATCCGTGGCCCAATGGTGGTTTGAAATCGGTCGACTCGGTTTTCATGACAATTACCGTTACATCCATAACGGGAGAAATTACTGAAGGGAATAACAATATTATGATTTACGAGAATGGTGAATTCCTGAGCGACGATTCAACATATTATGTGACCAGGGATGTTTCAAAAGAACAGTTGCTGGGCACTATAACTCTTCCGGCAGGACTTACCAACGATACTGTTATGACCTTCCCTATGCCAAGGAATTTTGGGGAAGTTCTTATGAGCGATACATCCAAACTTTTTATTTCCAATACTGAGGACGACTTCAGATCATTTTTCAGGGGTCTTTACTTTGATTATCCCCAGACTGCTGATTATAATATGGTAAAGATAGACCTCACAGGAACGTTTATCGGAGTATATTACACTAACGGGGATCAACTGCAGGCAAGTTTTACATTTACCATGAATCCAATGGCCTCTATGTATTACAGGCATATTCATGATTTTGATGCAGCCGATCCTTCGAAGAAGATAAAATATATAAACCAGCCAATACTCGACACAATGGCATATGTGCAGAGTTTTGATGGTGTTTATACCAAGATAGTAATACCCGGTCTTGAAGAGCTTAAATCGGAAATGCCTGTTTCGGTCAATAAAGCCAGGATCTATATACCTGCTTACCTGAATGACGCAGCCTATACCGAAGAAATGGTGCCTTCACAACTGTTGGTAAGATATACGGATGCTGACGGGAACAAGCAATATGTACCCGATTACCTGGTAAGTGATTCATTTATTGACGGTGGGTTCAACCTGCTTACCAACAGGTACAAGATCAATCTTGTCAATTTCGTCCAGCAATACCTGAACGGAGATATTCCTGAACCTGCAATAGAGTTGTTTATTCCGGGCAGTTCCCAGAAGAACCTGATATTATCGGCCAACGGAGCAACTTCAAGCCCCTGGATGGAGATTGTGTATACCGAGCAATAATCAGCCTTTTCAGCCTGCATAAGTAAATGTTACAATTTTATGGAGAACGCAGGGGAGATCATCTTTTCTGATACTGGCGGGTATAATACTTTTCGTAATCACCTGACAGTATATTGTTAAGCCATTTTTCGTTTTCAAGGTACCAGACTACGGTTTTTTCTATTCCCGAAACGAAATCGTTGGCCGGCTTCCATCCCAGTTCCGATCCTATTTTCGACGAGTCGATGGCATATCTCATGTCATGACCGGCCCTGTCCTTTACGAACGTGATGAGTTTTTCAGATGATCCTTCTGACCGGCCCATTTTATTATCCATTACCCGGCAAAGTGTTCTTACAAGGTCAATATTCTTCCATTCGTTATTTCCCCCTATGTTATATGTCTCACCCGGTTTTCCCTTATGGAACAGAAGATCGATTGCTGCTGCATGATCTTCAACGTACAGCCAGTCGCGTATATTCTCTCCTTTACCGTATACCGGTACGGGTTTATTATTTTTAATATTATTGATAACGAGCGGGATCAGTTTCTCAGGGAACTGGTTGGGGCCGTAATTATTTGAACAATTTGAGATAATAACGGGCAGGCCATATGTATTATGATATGCTCTTACCATATGATCGGATCCGGCTTTGGATGCCGAATAGGGACTTCTGGGATCGTAGGGTGTCTCCTCTGTGAACAACCCGTCTGCCCCCAGCGATCCGTATACTTCATCGGTTGAGACATGGTAGAACAGTTTTCCCCTGGTATCTGTCCAGTTTTTACGGCAGCTGTTAAGGAGGTTCAGGGTACCTACAATATTGGTATATACAAACTCATCGGGAGAAAGGATTGATCTGTCGACATGTGATTCGGCAGCCAGGTGAACCACTCCGTCAAAATGGTACTTTGCGAAGAGTTCATCAACCTGTTGCTTTTCGATGATATCAGTTTTTTCAAACCTGTAGTTCGCGGCATTTTCTATATCGTGCAGATTCTCGAGGTTTCCCGCGTAGGTCAGTTTGTCAGCATTCACTATAGTGCAGTCAGGGTATGCGGTTACAAACCTGCGTACTACGTGTGATCCGATAAAGCCTGCGCCACCTGTAATAAGTATAGCTTTCATTTACCTGTTTTTTTCCTGTAATTGATTTCCCATTTCCAGGCAGATAATACCGCCTCTTCGATCGATAATTCTGTTTTCCAGCCCAATTCCCTGTTTGCCAGTGACGGATCGGCCCATATTTTTTCTATATCGCCTTTACGTCTTTCCGTCACCCTGTAATTTATTTTAACGCCACAACTATTCTCAAAGGCCTTTATCATTTCAAGCACCGATGTTCCCTTTCCCGTACCGAGGTTAAATACTTCGTAGTCATTCACTGTCTTCCGGCCGATAAGTCTTTCAACGGCGGCAACATGTGCTTTTGCCAGGTCGACCACATGGAGATAATCCCTGATACATGATCCATCGGGAGTATTATAATCGTCGCCGAAAACATTCAGCTGATCTCTTATACCGGCAGCTGTCTGTGTGATATATGGCACGAGGTTTTCTGGTACTCCTGAAGGCAACTCACCAATAAGTGCCGTGTGATGGGCACCAATAGGATTGAAATAGCGGAGTGATATTGCCTTTATCCCGCTCCCTGATCTTACGGTATCCCTGATTATCTCTTCACCGATCTGTTTTGTATTCCCATAAGGTGATACAGCTGCCATTACCGGTGAATCTTCAGTTACGGGAAGGACATCAGGCTGCCCGTAAACGGTACACGATGATGAAAATACCATACCATTAATTGAGAATTCACGCATACCTTCCAGAAGGGTAATAAGTGAGCCAAGGTTATTGCGGTAATATAGAAGTGGTTTCCTTACAGATTCACCAACTGCCTTTGAAGCGGCGAAGTGGATCACAGCGCCGATATCTTTATGTGAGGTCAGAAATCTCCTGAGTTTCTTCTGGTCACAGAGATCGAATTCTCCGAATACCGGTCTGATACCTGTAATAGATTCAATACCGTCGAGAACACTTATATCGGAATTGCTGAGATTATCTATTATCAGGGGCTCATAACCTGCCTCCATCAGCTCAACAACCGTATGTGAACCGATATAACCTGTTCCTCCCGTTACAAGTATTTTCTTTCCCATTTTACAGACTCCAGTATGTAAATCCCGATATCCTGTTCCTCAGGAATCCTTTAATATCCACGATTATTCCCTTTCCGTCGAGCAGGTTATCAAAATACTTCTCATCCAGCGACAGGTATTCGGCATGGTTGACTGCAACAATTACAGCGTCATATTTACCGGAGGGTTTATCCTTAAGCTTTATCGAGTACTCTTCCATTACCTCTTCTGCCGAAGCCCTGGGATCGATTACGTCGACCATTACTCCGAAATCTGAAAGCTCCTCTATTACGTCAACCACCTTTGAGTTACGAATATCGGAGACATTTTCCTTGAAAGTGATACCCATTATCAACACCCGTGCTCCTTTCGGGCTTTTGGATGATGCGATTATTTTCTTAACGGTTTGTTTGCCCACATAGCGGCCCATACTATCGTTGACAAACCTTCCCGAATCGATTATCTGGGGATGGTATCCCAGTTCTTTGGCCTTATACGAAAGATAATAAGGATCGACCCCTATGCAATGTCCGCCAACAAGCCCGGGGTAAAACCTGAGAAAGTTCCATTTTGTCCCTGCGGCCTCAAGTACCTCGTAGGTGTTTATTCCCAGCCGGCTGAAGATTATTGAAAGTTCGTTCATAAAGGCGATATTGATATCCCTCTGTGTATTTTCAATGATCTTGGATGCCTCGGCCACTTTTATTGAGCTTGCCCTGTGCACACCTGCGGATATTATCATTTCGTATGTAAGGGCTATATTTTCAGCTGCTTCCTGGTCGCAGCCACTGGTTACTTTAACGATCGAAGTAATTGTATGATCCCTGTCGCCGGGGTTTATCCTTTCCGGGCTGAAGCCCACCTTGAAGTCAGTGCCGCATTTCAGTCCCGAGTGTTTCTCAAGTACCGGAACGCAATCTTCCTCTGTGCATCCCGGGTAAACGGTTGACTCATAAACTACATAATCTCCTCTTTTCAGTGCCCTGCCCACTGTTTCAGATGCAGCCAGAATAGGGGAGAGGTCGGGCAGGTTATGGCTGTCGGTGGGTGTCGGAACAGCAATAATATGGAATGAAGCCTTTTTAAGATCCTCCGGGTCTGAAGTAAAAAATATATTACTGTTGCCGAATGCCTCAT
>JBJKPH010000043.1:0-2112 GCA_046706585.1 Bacteroidales bacterium
TGTAAGTACGCATATATCAGGAGAACCCAAATCCAAAGCAGGTAAGGCAGGCGGCAGAGACACTCGCATCGGGTGGTGTGGTAATTTATCCCACCGACTCGGTTTATGCCATCGGTTGTGATATAAAGGCCACAAAGACAATGGAGAAGATAGCCAGGTTCAAGGGAACCGATCCGTCGAACCCTGATATGTCGCTTATTTTCCATGATCTGAGCCAGTTGGCTGAGTATACGATTATTCGTGACAACAACATTTTTAAGCTGATAAGGAGGAACACTCCCGGTCCGTTTACATTTATCGTGCAGGCCAATAATCAGATATCCAGGATGTTCAGAAACAGAAAAAAAACAGTAGGTATCAGGATTCCTGACAACAGGATAGTGCTCGACCTGGTATGTGAACTGGGCAGGCCGATCATAACCACATCGGTTCACGACCAGGACGAAGTTGTGGAATACACTACCGATCCGGAGCTGATCTATGAAAAATACCGTGATTTTGCCGACATGGTAATAAATGGCGGTTACGGTAACAATGAACCTACAACCATTATCGATTGTACCGGTGATGAACCTGCGATAATAAGGCAGGGGATAGGGGAACTTGAACTATAGTCTGTCAGTTCCTGTAGAAACTTTTTGAAAAAAGCACTAGTACGGTAAATATCTCCAGTCTTCCCAGTAACATAAGGAATGAGAGGAACCACTTACCGAATACAGGAAAGTGGGCATAGTTCATTGACGGACCTACAGCTTCCAGTCCCGGACCGATATTACCCAATGTTGCAGCAACGGCACTGAACGATGTTTCGAGGTCGTATCCAAGGGCGGCAATGATCATTCCGCTAAATCCTGTAATAAGGAAATAGAAGACAATAAATGCCAGTACATTATAGATCATCTGTTGTGGTACGGCCTTATGGTTGAACCGTACAGGAATAACCGCATTGGGGTGTATAAGCCTTGAGAGTTCCTGCCTACTGTTCTTGGCCAGAAGCAGAAGCCTGACCATTTTTATGCCACCTCCCGTCGATCCTGCCGATCCCCCGGTGAACATCAGAATAAACATGATCAAAACCAGGAAGGGTCCCCATAGTGAGTAATCGGCTGTGGCAAAGCCTGTTGTGGTTACAATGGAAACTACCTGGAATGCCGAATACCTGATCGCCTCGCCCACGGAGAAGCCGTTGGAAAGGTTTAGTACCACGGCCACCACAATAATAAAGGTAATGACCAGTAAAAGGTAAAAAAGGAATTCTTCGTTAGTAAAGATCTTCTTCAGCCTTCCATGAAAACCTAAATAGGAAAGTGTAAAGTTAACCCCTGCAATAAACATGAAGATAGTAACCACATAGTGAATATAGGGTGATCCGAAAGCTGCTATACTGAGGTTCTTTGTTGAATAACCTCCTGTAGCCATGGTGGTGAAAGAGTGACATACCGCATCGAACACACCCATGCCTCCAAGCACCAGGAGGATCGCTTCGGCAAAAGTAAAGAATGCATATATTCCCCAGAGTCTTTTTGCTGTTTCCCTCACTTTTGGGTGCAGCTTATCGGGTGTTGGTCCCGGCACTTCGGCAGTGAATAGCTGCATATTACCGATCTTTAGCACAGGTATAATAGCAATTGACAGCACAATAATACCCATACCGCCAAGCCACTGGGTCATGCTCCTCCAGTAAAGGAGCCCGTGGGGCAATGATTCGATATTTGTAAGTATAGAGGCCCCGGTTGTTGTGAATCCCGACATTGTCTCAAAAAAAGCATCGGTATATGAAGGAATATGCCCTTTAATTATGAAGGGGAGACTGCCGAAAAAAGAGAATATCACCCACGACAGGGTAACAATGAGGTATCCCTCCCTTTTGCCGATACCCGGATTGCAGTTTCTGAAAAGCAGTGATGATAATATTCCTGCCAGTAGTGTTATTATTGCCGAAATGATCAGGGGACCAAGGTCGCCTTCGCGATAAATAAGGGAAACAGGTATTGCCGTAAGCATACAAATACCTTCGAGTACCAGCAGTAAACCAAGGATTCTTATTATTATCCTTTTATTCAGCATGTTATATTCTTACAGGAAGAATTTTGAGATTTTCTCCAGAGCGTG
>JBJKPH010000044.1:0-5174 GCA_046706585.1 Bacteroidales bacterium
CCCCGTGGCCAGAATTAATGATCAAATGGAACTGGATTTGGATTAGAAAACCGTTAGGAGCAGATTTGCAATCTGCGACATTATCTGGAATAGTTATTGGTCGGGATTACAAATCCCTCCCTAACCGGTCTGGGGGAGATCACTTTACAACGAAATCTATCACTTTTTCATCACCGATATAGCCTGTAAGCCTGTCGTTTCGCGACAGGGGGCCAACACCACTGGGAGTGCCGGTAAAGATCAGATCTCCTGTTTTAAGGGTGAAAAATTTCGATATATATTCAATTATCTGGTCGAAGCTGAAGATCAGGTTTGAGTTGTTGCCATGTTGCACTACTTTCCCGTTCTTCTCAAGCCTGAAATCAATATTCCCGGGATCAGGGAACAGTTCGGTGCTCAAAAACTTACCTACCGGAGCCGAGCCGTCAAATGACTTTCCTATTTCCCATGGCAGCCCTGCCCCACCCTGTTTTCTCTGCAGGTCCCTGGCAGTAATATCGATACCCATGGTAATCTCATTGAAATATCGCGATGCATATTTTGCTGCAATTCCCTTTCCCAGCTTTGATATCTTCAGTACCAGTTCGCCTTCGTAATGGACATCCTCGGAGAATGGCGGAAGGAAAAATGGTTTATTGTTCTTTATGAGTGAGGAGTCAGGTTTCATGAATACTACCGGCACCTCCGGGAATTTGCGTCCCATTTCAAGGGCATGGTCCCTGTAATTAACACCTATACAAATAATTTTCATTATGATCAGCTATTCTGGTTAAAATCTCTCAGCCTTATCTCAGTAAGAACCTTCTTGGTATAAAGCGGGAAGTCACCGTTCATCATCCATGAATAATAGCTTGGCTCATCCCTGAGCACTTCAGCTACCGGTTTTCCTTTGTGTTTGCCAAAATTGAACACCTCCACACCGTTTTTATCCAGCACGATCCTTCCTGCCAGATCAACGATCCGTCCGTAGGAACTGTACTCCGACAGTTTGTCGACATCGTTCTTCAGGTCACTGTATCTTTCGAGCTGAGCCTTCAGTATTTCATATGTTGCCAATGTATCAGCCCTGGCACTGTGAGCATCATGAAGGTTCATATTGCAGTAGAACTTATAGGCGGCACTGAGTGTACGTTGTTCCTTTTTATGAAAGATAACCTGTACATCCACATATTTTCTTCGCCTGACATCAAAATCAACCTCAGCCCTGAGAAATTCCTCGGCCAGCACAGGGATATCAAATTTGATTGCATTATACCCTGCCAGGTCGCAGCCTTCCAGAAACTTTGCCAGCTTCCTTGCTATCGATTTAAAGGTAGGACTATCCTTTACATCTTCGTCGGTAATACCATGTATTGCAATCGATTGCGGGTTTATCGGCATTTCAGGATTTATCCTTGTAGTGTACCACTCCTCGCTTCCGTCGGTACCAACTTTCAAAACCGACAATTCAACTATCCTGTCGGCTGCAATATTTATTCCGGTAGTTTCGAGGTCGAAAAATGCAATGGGGCGACTTAAATTTAATTCCATTTCAAGAAAAATAAAGTATACACCGGATCAGCCGGTAACAGGTTAACTCCATTACTGCCGTTAAAAGCGATAAAAGAGATTATGCATTTATCATCATGGGCATAAGGAGCATCAGAAGGTCTTCAGACTCCGTATCAGGCTCTGACGGGAGAAACAGACCAGCCCTGGAAGGATCGGCCAGTTCGATAATTACATCCTGTGAACTAATATTAGATAATATCTCCATCATGAAGACCGATTTGAATCCGATCTCCATCTCTTCGCCTTCATACTGACAGTTAATCCTTTCGTATGCAGAAATGGAAAAATCAATATCCTGAGCCGACACTTTTATCTGGTTGCCTGTGAACTCAAGTTTCACAAGATTGCTTGCCTGATTAGAGAATACCGATACTCTTTTAAGAGTGTTCAGGAGTTCCATCCTGTCCACGGTGATCTTCCTGGGGTTATTTGATGGAATAACCGAATTATAGTTGGGGTAATTTCCTTCTACCAGCCTGCACACTACCCTGTACTCAGAAAGGCTGAAAAATGCATTTTTTTCATCAAAATCGACAGCAACGACACCTTCCTCCTTTGGCAGTATATTCCTCAGAAGGCCCGCAGGCTTCTTTGGAAGGATAAATGAAGCCGCATCGTCGGAAGTTGCGTCACTTCTTTTGTATCTCACCAGCTTATGGGCATCTGAGGCAACAAATGTAAGGTTATCGCTTCCTGCTTCAACAAAGATCCCTCCCATAACGGGCCTCAACTCATCATCGGCTGTTGCGAAAAGTGTCCTGGTGATTCCCGAGAGCAGAACATCAGCCTCTATTTTGAAGCTGTTCTTCTTTTCCTCCTTTATGGCCGGGAGAGCCGGGAAATCGATACCGTTCTGTCCCACTATACTGAATTTTCCCTTTTCAGAGCTGATAACCACAGTAAGAGTATCTGTATTAATTTCGAAAGCAAGTGGTTGCTCGGGGAACTCCTTCAGTGTATCCAGAAGGATACGGGCAGGTATAGCAATACTTCCATCACCATCGGTATTGTCAAGTGTCATGGATGTGATCAGGGTCGATTCGAGATCCGAGGCAGTAACCTCCAGTTCTCCGCCTGATAACCTGAAAAGGAAATTATCAAGTATGGGCAGAGTGTTCTTAGTACTGATAACCTTGCTTATACCCTGCAGGTGTCCCAGAAGTTCAGTGCTTGATACGACAAATTTCATATTTCATTAAGTTTTATTTCCCGGAAGAACAGTTAAACCAGGTAACAAATTTATAATTACTTTTTGAACAATCACGACACTAATTCATAGTGCCAGTGCAATCAGGAATGCCATTTTACTTCCCGTTCAATCCTTCCGATCAGTCAATTTTCCGTAACTGACTGATTAGGAGATATGTTTCAATAGCACAACTGTTTACCAATATTAGTAAAAAAACTTTTATCCTCAAATAAAATAAGGTCCTAAATATAAATAGAATGTCTACGGGAACTAACAATGGACTCTACTATGGTCATGAAACCCGTAAACATGCCCGGTATTCCGCTTACGCCGGCTTTGAATAACGAAGGTTTGCCGAAGTTATTAGCTTAACGCGAAGGCGGAATAAAATAATCAGGTGTTTTTATAATCGGATCAAGATCGTAATACCTGACAATAAAAATATCTTTACCACGGTTCAGGCTTCCCCAAAGCCTGTCGGTATCCTTCACATTCCCTTCAGGTGTCACCATATACCTGACCCATGTTGACAACTCAACCGTATCGCCTTTAGCGGTATTCACTCTAATATTTGCATATGGTTCACCTTTTATTGCAATTTTATCATCCAGATCGTTCTCATTAGCCCAGCGCTCAAAAGGAACAGAGCTGAAATATGTAAGATATCTGGTCACCCTGACTGTATCGAAATTTGTTGCCCGTGTACCCGAAATGAAAAGCTGGGGATCGTCATTATTCCTTGTGATCCTGATCTGAGGATCCGGTTCATTCCCGTAAGTGACTGATATTTCACTTATCTCCGACGGATCGAGATCATATATCAGATAGGGAAGCCAGAATTTCGGTTCAGCGACAAATGCCGTAACCGGATCAACATCATACCCTGGAAGATCAACAAGGAATGGTCGTGATCCTTCTCTTCGCCTTACCAGACTTTTCCCCGCTGAGCTATCCTCCCTGGATATAAAAAACGAAGTAATTACTCTAATTCCCGGTTTCCCGAATATTTTAACCCTGACCGGTACAGAAGGATCATTGCCCTCAATAGCCCTGGCCATATCTTCTGACAGAGGCGATTTTATCTCCATCGTACCAATGGTCGTCATAAGGAATTCAATTGCCGATTTTCTTGCATGTCCCAGGTCGCCAACCCACCATTCACCATCATAAAGGTGCAAATCAACCTTATTATCAGCCTGTTGGATCAGTATCCTTGTTATTGATCCGGGATTCCTTACGGTTAAAATTGAGTTTTTCCTGCCGAAGGGAATATGATCGGTCATGACTACCACTATAAGAATGATTAGCACGAGTATTCCCGACAGAATGATATACCATCTTTTCATTTCCTATCTTACGGTTGAATACTTCAGCTTCCTGAGATAGTTCCACAACAATCCACCTGAAACCACGATAAGGATTGGCACCAGCAGGTTAATTATTTGCCAGAGAATACGTGATTTCTTAACCTTTACGCTATTCAACAGCCTCATCTTCAGCTCCCTGTTCCTGAGTTCAGATATTCCCCTGTCGTCAACCAGGTAGTTAAGTGCATTAATAATAAAATCCTTATTACCATAAACCTGGCCCGTATATCTGTCCTGTCCCAGGGGCAGCGGAGTGACCCTGTTTCCTGTAACACTAACTTCGTTCCTGATTATATCTCCGTCGGCGACGACGATCATCCTTGTCGGATCGCTTCTTTCAACCAGGTCTTTACCATTAAAGCTTTTCACCCTGTTGGTATATAGTGACGGAAATCGCCCTTCCAGAAGTACTGCAACAGGAAGGAATGAACTGGTGAAGGTATCTTCGGGAGGAGGATTACGGAATTCATCAAGTGACACCAGCCTTGGCGGACTAACATAACGGCTTTTCGGAGATGTTGCCAGGAGCACCTGCTTTCTTACCTGAGGATCATCACCAACGGTGTCAATATAGTTTACAAATTCGCCACGTACCCTGTTTATGTTACGTGTTATATTACTGAAATTGGATGTATAAAGCAGGGGATAATAGATCCATGGTACCGGAAGATACTGTGCCTGGTTATTTCCCACGCTGGTCCTCACAGGAATTATCTGGCATTCGGTATCCTGAATCAGATACGGGTTTATGCGCACTCCATACTTGAAGAGCTGGTCTTCGATATTCAGGGGTATATATAGAGCCATCGAACCACCCGTCATAAGGCTGTCCGGATTCAGGTACACCTCATCAACCAGCCACATTACCTTACCCCCGTTCATTATATACTGATCAAGCACCAGTTTATCCTCTTCACTGAACTCTTTGTCTGGTCCGGCTACAATTATGGCCGAATAATTGTCGAGTATTCCCTGTTGTCCCGCAATTGATCCCCTGTCAACAGTAAAGAATTTTGCCAGTTCAAGAGTTATATCTGCAACCTCCACCTCATCATATTCACCTTCTC
>JBJKPH010000045.1:0-2996 GCA_046706585.1 Bacteroidales bacterium
CACTTCCAAAATTCCTGCTGCCTTTCCTCGAGAAGGTAAGTTTTATCAAGGAATATAACCCCAGGACAGTTATCATGGCAGCCTATAACTTCCAGAAGATGCCCGTTTATACACGAACTGTTGCCAATGCCACTTTCGGGTATAACTGGAGGTCTGGTAATTACAAGACCAATACAATTAATCCTGTCCAGCTGAATATCGTTAAACTGCCGTTTATAGATCCTGAATTCAGGCAGAGGATCGATACCTCTTCATACCTTGCATACAGCTACAAGGATGTCTTTATTCTGGGTGGAAATTACACTTTTGTCTTTAACAACCAGAATATCAGGAAGGCACGTGACTACTGGTTTATAAAAATTAACGGTGAACTCGCGGGAAACATTCTTGCCCTCGGATACCGTCTGGGCAAGGTGCCTCAGGCCGACGGTAACTATACCATTTTCGGGCAACCCTTCGCACAGTATGTAAGGGGAGATATAGATATAAGGTATAATTATGCTCCCAACGATGTCAGTTCGGTTGTTTACAGGCTCTTTACCGGTGTCGGATTTCCGTATGGAAATTCAAGGGCCATCCCGTTTGAGAAACAATATTTTGGAGGCGGAGCCAACGGGCTTAGGGCATGGCCTGTACGTTCACTCGGTCCGGGTTCGTATGTGACCGAAGGCCAGACATTCTTTAACCAGACGGCAGATATTAAGATAGAGATGAATGCCGAATACCGGTTTAAGCTTTTCTGGATCCTCGAAGGAGCAGTTTTTGTTGATGCCGGAAATATCTGGACCTTTTATGAGGATGTAGACCGGCCTGGGGCACAGTTCAGGTTTAACAAATTCTATAAGGATCTGGCTGTTGGTTCAGGCTTTGGTTTGCGCTTCGACCTTGATTTTGTCCTTCTCAGATCAGACCTGGGCGTTAAACTCCGCGATCCGCAATTGCCCGACTTTCCCAAATGGCTGATAGGAAACAAACCTCTTACATGGAGGGATGATTTTACGATTAATTTCAGTATCGGATATCCTTTCTAGGAATATCGAATATCGAATATCGAATATCGAATAAAGATCATAGGCACGCATGGCTACACGTCGAAGTGTCCAAACATTCCAACATTCCAATATTCCATCATTCCAGTATCTTAATGGTACAACATTTCCATCCATATAAAAAATAGATTTGCATTTCATCAGGATTCTACCGAATTTTAGCCGCTTTATAAAAAGAAGAATCTTTAACAGGTATAAATATGACAATAGTTGATGCATCGACCCGTGACACCTTCGGAAGCAAGATAGGTGTAATAGCTGCTGCGGCAGGTTCCGCTGTAGGACTTGGCAATATCTGGAGGTTTCCGTATGTGCTTGGAGAGAACGGAGGAGCTGCTTTCCTGTTAATATACCTTATGTTCATACTTGTTATTGGATTCCCTGTAATGCTGGCTGAACTGACCATAGGGCGGAAAGCACAGTTGAATGCTCTAGGCTCGTTCAAGAAGCTGGCACCGGGTAAACCGTGGTACCTGATAGGGCTGATGGGTATTGTTGCAGCATTTGTTATACTTGCCTTTTACAGTACCATTGCCGGGTGGACCCTGGAATACCTTTTCCAGGCTGTGAAGAACGGTTTTGCAGATAAAAACCCCGGTCAGCTGAAAGATTCTTTTGAGATGTTCCAGTCGGGAACATTCAGGCCGATATTATGGCAACTGGTATTTATGTTTTTAACCGGTTTCATTGTATTCTCAGGAGTAAAGAAAGGGATAGAGAAATACACCAAGATACTTATGCCGGTTCTGCTTGTCCTGATTATTATTATCTGTATCAGGTCACTTACCCTGCCGGGAGCAGGCGATGGTCTTCGTTTCCTTTTCAAGCCCGATTTCTCAAAGATAACCTGGAAGGTTATGCTTGATGCCCTGGGGCAGGCTGCCTTCTCACTGAGTATAGGTATGGGTACACTTATCACCTACGGATCATACATTCAGAAAGACAATAATCTGCCATCAACCGCATTCCAGGTATCAATGGCCGATACACTTATTGCGATCCTTGCAGGTGTAATGATATTCCCTGCTGTTTTTGCATTTAATATCAAACCCGATGAAGGATTCGGTCTTGTATTTATCGTATTGCCAAATATCTTCCAGCAGATGGTGGGTGGATATTTCTTTGCAATAATCTTCTTTATACTGCTGGGAATAGCGGCGCTTACTTCAACCATATCGGTACTGGAGGTTGTAGTAGCATATTTTTCCGAAGAACTGAATATGAGCAGAAAGAAAGCCACCATTATAGGATCGGTGGCAATTTCGATAGTGGGTATTTTTGCAACCCTTTCATTCGGACCGCTTCAGAATTTCACGATTTTCAAGCAGACGATCTTTTCAATCTTCAACTATGTGTCGGCTAATGTGCTGTTACCTGTAGGAGCGATCTTTATCGTGCTGTTCGTGGGCTGGTATCTGGGTCCGCGTGCGGTCAGGGCCGAAGTGACTAACGATGGTGAACTTAAGGGAAGGCTGCTGCCTGTATTTATGTTCATAGTAAGGTTCCTGGCCCCTGTGGCCATAGCTCTTGTCTTTATTTACGGACTTGGGCTGATAGGGAAATAAGAATAAAATTTCATATATTGCATTGTCTCACTGCTTATTCTGACAATGCCCGACCCTGCAAAAATCAGGAAATGGTTTGGCTATACACGCCGTGAAAGGACAGGTACGCTTGTGCTTGCCACAATATTGATGCTTGTTGTGGCAGTACGTCTGGCAGATATCCTGCCGGCAGGCAACGTAACCGGAGAGACCTCCTCACTGCAACCGTCTGATACCCTGACCGGTGATCAGTACACTTTTTATACCTCAGACAATGCGCAGGACACTATCCCGGTCAATAGCATGTCAGGTCAAAAGCTTTCTGCGGTGGTTGACGGCGAGCCCGGAGAAAAAGAGGACGGACCGGTTCCGGGCATCCGGTCGGGAAAGGTGACTACAGAAC
>JBJKPH010000046.1:0-9998 GCA_046706585.1 Bacteroidales bacterium
TTGAACGAGTAGGTGAAATCACGTATCCAGGTGAGGGTGTCGGGGTAGACATTTACCTGGTCGCGCATTATGAACGATGAGCGGTCCTGAACATCAGATACTTCACCATCCAGTCCGTAAACCTGGCCTTCATACTGCTCCGTATCATAGTTATAGACAGATTTTGCTGCCTGTTTGTAATCGACCCAGAAATAGCTGTAGTTAAGTTTTCTTACATCAATCTGTTTTCTGCCGTTGAACCTTTCATTAGGCGGGTAGTACATCTCTTCGAGTATATCGAGGACTTCCTGATTTTTAAGATCGATCTTCTCATCCCAGTTAATTATCGGCGGGTCATATTCATTACCCTCATCATCAACCTTGTAGTACTGGTATCCATCGAGTGCTGCATCTCCGAGTTTGGTTCTCAGAATAGAGTCACGTACCCAATAGACGAATTGCCTGTATTTATTATTGGTGATCTCAGTCTGGTCCATCCAGAATGCTTCGACGGTAACTGACCTGGACGTGGTATTCATGGCGAACATGGGATCCTGGTCGCTGGGGCCCATAAGAAAGTTACCTGCCGGAATGAAAACCATTTCAAAAGGTTCCGGCTCAAAAAACTTCTTCCTTCCCTGCACGCCAATAAGTTCACCTGTATTTCCTGGTCCGCATGACGTCAAAAATATTGTGACGATGAGAACTGAGAAGATTGCCTTTTTCATACTGCTTCTGAATTTAATATTGCAAGTAAGTTAATTTTTTTTAATAATCATAAAAATCTTATACTTTTATACCTCATAGAGCTCCTTCCCAAGCTAAGATCAAAGCAATAGTTGATCAGAAATTCATGGCTTCCGGAAGAGCTTTTTTTGATGTCCGAAAGAGGGAAATCATAGGCATATCCAATACGTATTCCGTTATAAAGTTCAACACCCACAATTCCGGAGACAGAATCGCCGGCTCTATATGAAACGCCACCCCATACTTTTTTATTGTATCTCACAATAGTGTTAACCGATAGCTGAAAAATACGGCTGTCACTAAAAACAAAGATTGAAGGCATTAGTTCGAACGATGGGTTCGGAAGCCTTACGTTATAACCTGCGGTAGCATAGAATTGCCTTGGCACAAACGGCTCTCCCTTAGTGTATTTAATTCTTGGTTCGTTCAGGTGTGTTACTGATATCCCGGCATAGTAATTCTGTGTCGTATACCATATTCCGAGCCCCATATCGAACGACAGGTAGCTTTCCTTGCTCTCGGGTATGAGAGGGTCGCCGCTGGGTGGCACGAACTGGTCGCCTGAAGGAATATTCCAGTTGGGGTCGATAGCTTTGTTCAGTATGCCGGCGTTCAGCCCTATCCCAAGGTTTCCAATTCCAAGCCCTGTTATATATGAGTATGATATTGATATTGAGTTGTCGGTGTCGAATCCTGTCCGGTCGTTAATAATGGTCAGACCCACACCTGACCTGATACCGAATGGCCGCACGGCAGCATTAACGTTAAAGGCGGTTGTTTTTGGGGCGCCCGCGAACCCTACCCATTGCTGACGGTTCAGTGCAGTGGCACAGATCATTCCAGAGCTGCCTGCCGAACCCGGATTATAGAGGGCATGACTGAACATGTACTGAGTGGTAACAGGATCGGTCTGGGCCGAAACAGCACACAGGGCACCCAGGCTAAAGATATATATTGCAAGTACTCTTTTCATAGGTCCATTACAGTCAGGCCTGACAGTCAGTCTGAATTAACCATTAAAGAAAACAAAAAATTTATTTCAAGACAAATCAGTCTCAAAAATTAAGCCAAATTTCAGACCAGATTATGACCATCAGAGAGGTAATATACGTATGAACGGGATGAATGTTTCAGACAGCCGGGGAAAAGAGAAAGTTAATTATCTGGAAACTGCCTTCATCCATCTCTCAGGAACCTCGTCGTCGTTAGCCCTGAGGTAGTCATTATATGAGCAGGCGATATACTTTGTCTTTCCCTTCTCCTTAAGTTCTATCCACCACCTGTTGGTTACGGTACTCCTGATAAAGACCAGTTCCTCGCCTGCGTCCCGTACCCTAACATGGTATGTGACAAACCTGCCTGAATTATCCTTTCCGAGGATAAGGGCTTCATTCTGTTTCTGAGCAAATCCTTCCAAAAAGTACCAGAGAATCTGGGCTGCCAGTGAGCTGGTCTGGTTACGGTTATCAAGCACCGGGTTTACCTCCAGCAGGCTGAACACCTTCAGGCTGTCGCTCAGGCCTGCGTATCTGGCCAACCGGCATATTTCCTCACTGTAGAAACCGTTCGGCGAAGGGGCAAATGTTCCCGGGGCATCCGAAAGGCGTACCGATGAGATATCAAGGGTTACCAGATGGGAATCTCTAAAAAGAGGTTCGGTTTCCTGCATGTCACTTCGTACCTCCCCGATTCTGTAGAGTTCATGGCCCAGTTTCCTGAACCTGTTAAGAACCTGGGGATCGTTGAGGTAGGTCTGGTATCCGACAGCCGCATAGTTCACCAGGCGTGATGATCCGCCGTAAACTATTTCACTTAGGTAGTTGATCGAGTCCTTCTCCTTCCTTTCGTTAACAAAATCGATCCTCGAATCGATGTCTGTATAATTATATCCTTCTTTACTGTTCGACAGCGACCGGTCGATGGCAGGGATCACTGCGCTGCTGCCTCCTATTACCATGGCAGTTGTATTGGTTTCGCTCAGCATATTCAGGCAGTCGGTAAGTCCTGCCAGTGTATCATCAAAACTCATGCCCTTCCTGAGGTTCCCCAGATCGGCTATGCGGCTTTTGCCAGGTATCCGCGACAGGGCAAACAGTTCTTCCCTGATCTTGTCGGGCGCCTGTCCGCAACCCTTGTTTGGTGACCTCCGGTCATCAGGTATCCCGATAATGGCAAGCTTTACATCATCAAGATCTTTGACCGGGTTGCTCTCAGTGTTTATCAGCAGGTTATGTGAAAGAGTCGAAGGGTCGGAGAGGTGCCTCCATAACGGCTTATCGATGCTGACGGGTTCGAAATAGTCACTCAGGTTTATCATGATCTGGCTTGCTCGGGTTATTTTCTTTTTGATTTTGCGGGAGCCTGGTCGATAATCTTCCTGCAATCTTCCTCAGTAAGTGATTCAGGGCTTGTTCCTTTAGGGATCTTGTAATTGTTCTTCATGTAGGATATATATGGTCCGTACCGTCCCTTGAGAATATAGATCTCTCCAAAGGTATTAATTACCCTGTTCTTATCGGCCTCTCTCTTCTCCTTAATCAGTTCAATAGCCCTTTCCCTTGTTATTGTATAAGGATCATCGACTCCTTTTTTCAGGCTGTAGAATGATCCGGCATGTCTTACATAAGGGCCGAATCTGCCAATCCCGACAGTAAGTTCATTGTCTTCATATTCACCTATATTCCTTGGAAGGTTAAACAGGGCCAGTGCCTCATCGAGAGTGATCGTCTCAATAAGCTGGTCTTTCAGCAGACTGGCAAAGCGAGGTTTATTGTCCTCCGAAATATCACCTAATTGTACCAGCGGACCATACCTGCCCATTTTAACATAGACCGGCAGTCCGGTGGCAGGATCATTGCCCAGTGTTCTGGCAGGTCTCATTCGTTCAGACTGCTCCAGCGTTTCTGTAACCTTTGAGTGGAAAGGTTTATAAAAGCTGCCTATCATATCGGGCCATGAGGTCTTCCCTTCAGCTATCCTGTCGAACTGAACCTCTACACCGGCGGTGAAATTGTAGTCGAATATATCACTGAAGTTCTCGACAAGAAAGTCATTGACTATCATGCCGATATCTTTAGGGAATAGCTTGGATCTCTCGGTTCCGTAATTTTCGGATCCTGTTGTTGCTGATATCTTCCCGTTTTCAAGAACGAGTATCCTGTAAGTTCTCTTCATTCCCGGCCTGTCTTCCCTTGCCACATACCCCCTGTTCTGGATCGTTGAAATTACAGGTGCATAGGTTGAAGGCCTTCCAATTCCCAGCTCTTCCATTTTCTTTACAAGGCTTGCCTCTGTATAGCGTGGAGGAGGGGAAGTAAATTTCTCTGTTGCTGTAATCTGGCGGCAATCGAGTTCCATGCCTTTTTTCACCGGGGGGATAATATTCTCATTCGCATCATCGCCGTTTGTGTCGGTTGATTCGCGGTATACTTTCAGGAATCCGTCGAACTTAACCACTTCTCCTGTTGAGGTAAAGGGTGTGTCAGAGTTTGACATGCCGATTGATATTGTGGTCTTCTCAGTAACGGCATTACTCATCTGGGATGCAATTGTCCTTTTCCAGATCAGTTCGTACAGTCTTTTTTCAGGATTTGAACCGCTGGTTGTTGCATTATCCATATAGGTCGGGCGAATAGCTTCGTGTGCCTCCTGTGCTCCTTTCGATTTTGTTTTGTATTGCCTTACCTTTGAATATTTCTCGCCGAACTCTGAAAATATCACGCTCTTACATGTGTTTATGGCCAACTGTGACAGATTTGTAGAGTCGGTTCTCATATATGTAATTTTCCCTGCCTCGTAAAGTCTTTGTGCCACTGCCATTGTTTGTGACACCGAGAATCCAAGTTTCCTGTAAGCTTCCTGCTGAAGAGTGGATGTTGTAAAGGGGGGAGCGGGTGACCTCGATCCCGGCTTAACGGTAATGTTATCGATGCGATACGAAGCATCGGCACATAGCAGCAGAAAAGCCTCAGCCTCTTTTTCATTCTTTACTTTCAGGGATGCATCGGCTTTGAGTAATGCTTCATTGCCCTCGCCGGTCATGAAACCAAAATTACCCTGTATGCGGAAAGATGATACTGAACTGAATGCTATTATTTCGCGTTCTCGCTCTACCAGCAGCCTTAGGGCAACCGATTGAACCCTTCCTGCCGAGAGTGCCGGCTGTACCTTTTTCCATAGAACAGGTGATATCTCAAATCCCACCAGCCTGTCAAGGACCCTCCTGGCCTGCTGCGCATTCACCAGATCCATATTGACCCCCCTGGGACTTTTTATCGCATTAAGAATAGCCTCCTGTGTAATTTCGTGAAAAACGATACGCCTGGTATTGTTGTGATCAAGACCAAGTACTTCAGAAAGGTGCCAGGCAATGGCTTCTCCTTCACGGTCCTCGTCAGATGCCAGCCATACTACCGAAGCATCCTTAACTAACTTTTTCAGATCAGCTACAACTTTCTTTTTATCATCGGGGATAATATATTCAGGCGCAAAACCGTTCTTAACATCGATTCCAATGTTCTTTTTTGAAAGATCCCTGATATGTCCGAAACTGGAGACAACTTTAAAATCCTTTCCCAGAAATTTCTCTATCGTTTTTGCTTTTGCAGGCGACTCAACTATTACCAGATTAACACTCATATTAAGACTCAATTGTATTCCACAAAATGCAGCACAAAGTAAATCATTTATGTTTCTAAGTTCAAAAAAAATGTTTGGAATAATGGAAGAATGGAATGGAGGAACGTTGAGAAGCCCAGAAAACGAGGGGAGTTATCATCCAATATTGACTCATCTGCAACCAGCGGATTCGTCGGGCTCGCAGCACTCGCCTGCCTCGGCAAACTCTTGCTACCCGGTTCCGATATTCTTCAAATCAATCATTCCATATAAATTCTTATTTTTGAAACAAATTTTCACACTGTCATGTTCAGAAAGAAAAGCAAATACAGTAAATATATCAGGTGGTTCTGGGTAATTTTTGCCACCCCGTTCCTGATAGCTATCACCATATTCATTCTTATATCGAAAGAGGTTTTCGGTCCGATGCCGACTTTCGAACAGCTTGAAAACCCCGAAAACAACCTGGCTGCAGAGGTATATTCTGACGATGGTGTGCTGCTCGGGAAATTCTATTTTCAGAACGAGAACAGAACATGGACCAATTATGACGAAATATCACCATATGTTGCTGCAGCCCTGGTATCGACCGAGGATATAAGGTTTTACCGCCACTCGGGTATTGATGTAAGAGGACTTGCAAGGGTAGCTGTAAGAACTATACTGCTGGATCAGGAAAAAGGAGGGGGAAGTACCATTACTCAACAACTGGCAAAAAACCTGTACCGTACGCGTGAATGGATGGATAAGGGCAATTCAGGAAATAATAAGTTGGGTCTTGTTCTTTCGAAGTTCAAGGAATGGGTAACTGCGGTGAGGCTCGAAAGGAACTACACCAAGGAGGAGATAATAGCCATGTATCTCAATGTATATGATTTCCTTTATAATGCACGTGGGATCAGGTCGGCATCCATGGTATATTTTAACACAACTCCCGATTCACTAAAGATAGAAGAGGCTGCAACACTGGTTGGTATGCTGAAGAATTCGGCTCTTTACAATCCCATCAGGAATCCTGAAGGAATGCTAAACCGCAGGAACCTTGTAATATCACAGATGAATAAGTATGGCTATATCACAAAGGCAACTGCCGATTCGGTCAAAATGCTTCCGATCGTTACCGATTTCCAGGAGCAGAGCCATAATACAGGACTTGGAACATACCTGAGGGAATACGTACGTGTAACCATGACGGCACCGATGCCACAACCGAACCAGTTTTACATGACATCTGACTATGAAGATGCCCTGGCAGAGTGGGAGAACAATCCTCTTTACGGATGGTGTGAGAAGAACCGTAAACCCGATGGATCGAACTACAACATTTACAGTGATGGTCTGAAAATATACACCACCATCGATTCCCGTATGCAAAAATATGCCGAGGAAGCAGTCGTTGAACATCTTTCCCTTGACCTTCAGCAGGCCTATAATGAAAATGAGAAGGATTACAGGCGCCCTCCTTTCAGTAATGATCTTTCTGCCGACCAGATAGAGAGCATTATGGAATCATCTATAAGACGTACCGACAGGTACTACAATCTCTCACGCCAGGGCAAATCGGCAGATTCCATAAAAATAATATTCAACACACCTGTCCCGATGAAAGTATTCTCATGGAAAGGAATGAGGGATACGATCATGTCGCCGTACGACTCGGTCAGGTATTATAAGAATTTTGTGAGGTCGGCAATCATGGCTATGGATCCTCATACGGGGTATGTCAAGGCTTACGTTGGCGGACCCGATTTCAGGTTTTTCAAGTACGACGGTGTAAGCCAGCAACGCAGGCAGGTTGGATCGACGATCAAACCGTTTCTTTATACTCTGGCCATGCAGGACGGTTTATCACCATGCTATGAGGTCCCGAACACGCCCAGTGATTTTCTGGTCAATGACACTATATGGACACCACGCAGTTCGGGTCCCAAAGAGTATCATGGTAAAATGGTGACCCTTAAATGGGGCCTGGCTAAATCGGAGAACTATATATCGGCCTGGCTTATGAAGCAATTCAGCCCGCAGGCGGTGCTTGACATTATGGGAAGGATGGGGATAAACACAAAGTATGTCGAACCGGTATATTCCATCTTCCTTGGAACGGGGATCGTGAAACTGAAGGAGATGGTCGGGGCATATGGCACCTTTGCCAACAAGGGTGTATATACCGAACCGATAGTTGTAAGCAGGATAGAGGATAAGAACGGGAATATTGTATCACGTTTCTCCCCGCGGATAGAGGAGGTTCTTACCGAGGAGCAGGCTTTCCTGATGATAAGCCTTCTCAGGGGAGTTGTCAGTGCTGACGGAACAGCTATCAGGATGATAACAAAATACGGGCTGACGAACGAGCTGGGAGGTAAAACGGGGACTACCCAAAACCATTCGAACGGATGGTTCATGTGTGTGGCTCCGAACCTTGTGGGAGGGGTATGGACAGGATGGGAAGACCAGGCCATCCATTTTGATAATATTACGCTCGGGCAGGGGGCCAATATGGCGCTTCCCGTATACGCACTGTTCCTTCAGAAGCTCTACCAGGATCCGGAACTTGGAATCATGGAAGCCGATAAGTTCGAGGAACCGCCGGGCTTTGATATTGAGCTTGATTGCGATAAGGTAAAGGATGAGAGTGCTACCCGCAATCTGAACAGGTACAGCACGGATGAATTCTGACGGATCAGCCGAATAATTCCTTTACGAGGACCCCGACATTTGCTACTTCAACAATCGCTATCGATCCGGAAGGTTTTGGTATTCTTCTGCCATGCCTGGCAATAAATATCTTTTCGAAACCGAGTCTCCGGGCCTCTTTTATCCTGAGATCGATGTGTGAAACAGGTCTTATTTCACCTGAGAGGCCGGCCTCCCCGGCAAAGCAATACTTCTTGCTGACCGGTATATCGAGGTTTGATGAAAGAACGGCGCTGATTATCGACAGGTCGATAGCGGGATCGCTTACTTTCAGACCGCCGGCAATATTTATGAATACATCCTTTACTCCCAGCCTGAACCCTGCTCTTTTCTCGAGTATGGCAAGCAGCATATTGAGCCTCCGTGTATCGAATCCGGTTGAGCTGCGTTGCGGAGTGCCATAAACTGCACTGCTGACAAGTGACTGGGCCTCGATCATAAAGGGTCGTATACCGTCGATGGTTGCTGAGATTGCTATACCGCTCAACTCTTCACGATCCTGATTGATGAACATCTCGCTGGGATTATCGACCTCGCGCAATCCTGCACTCATCATTTCGAATATGCCGAGTTCATTTGTTGAGCCGAACCTGTTTTTGTAAGCTCTTAATATACGGTACATATAGTTTGACTCTCCCTCGAACTGCAGGACAACATCTACAATATGTTCCAGTATTTTTGGTCCGGCCAGGTTGCCATCCTTCGTAATATGTCCTATAAGGATCACCGGAGTTCCTGTTTGTTTTGCAAATTTCAGAAGTATGGCTGCCGATTCCCTCACCTGGGAGATCGATCCTGCCGACGATTCAATCGTATCAGTATTGACCGTCTGGATACTGTCAACAATAATTACTGAGGGTTTGAGCGCAGATGCTTCTGAAATAATATTTTCCAAAGATGTTTCGCTGTAGATAAAACAGCCGGGATTACTGTCGGTAAGCCGCCCTGACCTGAGTTTGATCTGTTCGCTGCTTTCCTCTCCTGAAACGTAGAGCACCCGCGATCCTGATTTCATGGCAAGTTGCAGTGCGAGCGTTGATTTTCCTATTCCCGGTTCACCTCCCAGTAATATAAGTGATCCCGGTACGATACCACCTCCGAGGATCCTGTCGATCTCTGCCATTCCGGTTCTGATCCTTTTCTCTTCGGAAATATTTATGTCATCTATCGGCTCAGGTCTGGCTGCAGTCTGTGAAAATGATACCGGGGCTCCCTTTTTTGTTGCAATCACCTCTTCGGCATAAGTGTTCCATTCGCCGCATGAGGGGCACCTGCCAATCCATTTTGGAGAGTCAGCACCACAATTCCGGCATACGTATACTGTTTTACTCTTTGCCATTTTCAGCCGGTGTTTTTTCTGATTTCCGTTTACGAAGCAGCAGATAGAAAGAGAGAGTTCCAAGTATTGATACCAGTATGAGCTGCGATTCGTGAGCAAGCGTTGCATAGGCCAGTCCGTCTGCCAGACTGATGCCGTACACAACGTAAAGTCCGCGGGAGATTATCCAGTGAAAAGCCCCAATGCCGCCCTGGACCGGAGCGGTCATCCCCAGACTTCCGATAACCACCAGGAAGGTGGCATCTCCAAAGGTCAGTCCTGAGGTTGAAGGTATCATGAACACCACAACCCAGGTCATGAGAATATAGTTTATCCAGATGAATATGGTATGAAAAATGAATTCAAACCTGTTATCCATTTTGTAGAATGAACGCAGTCCCTTGAATACTCCTTTCAGAAAGTCAGCCCCCCGGGCTACCAGCCTGATCTTCATAAGCTCCCTGCGGTATTGAACGATCCCGAATATTGCAAGGGCCAGAAGTAAAATAATAGTAACGACGAAAAGATCTGAAAACCCGAATAGTGAGACGATACGGTCATGGATGGGTGTAATGACATTTTCCTTAAGGAAGGAAGCCATCAGGTCTTTCCTCAGTATAAGCATCAGTATCAGTATTATGAA
>JBJKPH010000047.1:0-5120 GCA_046706585.1 Bacteroidales bacterium
GGTTCTGGAAGTGCATCATTCGAAATAATCAGAGACCTTACAGAGAAACTGCCTGTTATGCTTGCCCCGAAATGGGCTCTGACAAAATCCCAGCCCATAGCCATCAGGAATGTGCTGCTATATCTCAAGAACGTACTGTTCGACGAGGATTGTTACAATAACAGTTTCGACATTGGCGGTCCGGATATACTGACATACAGGGATATGCTGCTGCAATATGCCGAGGTAAGGGGACTTAAAAGATACATATTCACTCTTCCGCTGAGAATGCCATATCTCTCATCGGCGTTTCTATACCTTACAACATCGGTATCATACAAGCTTGCAGCGAGTCTTGTCGACAGCATGAAGGTTGAGGTTGTATGCAGACCTAACGATCTTGCAAAAAAGTTGAATATTGAATCCATTCCATATAAAGAGGCCATAAAGAGGGCCTTTTCGATGATCGAACAGAACATTGTGGAATCGACATGGAAAGACTCAATGATCAGCGGCAGGTTGCAGTGGGACCTCAATGAATTTATCCAGGTGCCACAGTATGGGGTTTACAGGGACGTAAGAAGAGTCAGGATATATGATGTTGAGGCTGTAAAATCAAGAATATGGTCGATCGGTGGAGAAACAGGATGGTACTATGGCACCTGGATATGGAAGATCAGGGGATTTCTTGATAAACTATCAGGTGGTGTAGGCCTGAGGAGGGGGCGCACCAACCTTCACGAGATACATGCAGGTGATGCACTCGACTTCTGGAGAGTTCTCCTGGCCGACGATGATCAGAAAAGGCTACTGCTTTACGCTGAGATGAAACTACCGGGAGAAGCATGGCTTGAGTTTGCCATCAAGGATGATAATACCCTTTCGCAGATAGCAACCTACAGGCCGACCGGAATATTCGGAAGATTATACTGGTTTATGCTGATGCCTTTCCACTTCTTTATTTTCAGGGGAATGGCAAACAGGATCGCCCATGGTTGGCTGACGATCGATATAATACTTCGCGACTGATAACAGAAGATAACCTCCCTACATATCTATCCAGGCAGATCCGTTCCAGTATCTCATGATCTTATCTGTAGCATCGTAATAAACGGTTCCTTCCTCCGGATCGGCAGGAGGGACATCCTGTGGTTCGAGCACCATAAAGTCCCTGACATTAACTGATGCATTAAGTCTTAAGCTACCGGTATCGAACTCTCCATATATTAAAGCGTTAAACATGTCAGCTCCTGAGTTGTCGATATACAGTCTGTTTGACATCAGTTCATTCTGTCCGGCACGGTAACCGATAAAAATACTGCTGTCTCCGGTATTGCTGAGACCAGCCAGTCTGCCCAGCGCAACATTCCTTACTCCGTAATCATTACCATATCCTGCACTTGCTCCGATATAGGTGTTCTCATAGCCCTCAATATTATTCATTCCACTCGTTCGCCCAACAAATACATTATTACTTCCGAATGTGTTAAACAAACCGGAATATGCTCCAATAAATGTATTGAGATTACCATCTGTATTTGAGAAACCCGCCTGGCTGCCAAAAAATGCATTAGATACGCCCCCGGTATTACTGTAAGCTGCAGAATCACCAAAGAAAGTGTTGTAGGTACGTTTATCACCTCCAAAAACTGAAGTGCCGTTAAACTTAAGATCACCTGTAATATTTACTTCAGCATTTAGCTGGAGGTAATTTGTCAGGAAATCTCCGTATATAAGGGCTTCATCCCTGTCTGCACCACTGTTTTCGATATATAGTTTATTTGAACCTGTCTCATTCCACCCGGCATCATACCCTATGAATATATTATATTCCCCATTGGTATCCGACCACCCTGTATGGGCTCCCAGGAATACATTTCCGTCACCTGTTATATGCTCTTTTCCCGCTAGTTCACCCATCATAACATTTCCATATGTAACAGTGCTTTGGTGCCCTGCAAAATAGCCTATGAAAACATTTGCATTTGATGTATCACTATTAAAACCTGCCTCACTGCCAATAAAAACATTATCAAATCCCGAAACCAACGAACTGCCTGCAAGGGATCCGAGAAATACATTATTCGTACCATCAATATTGTTTAAACCAGTCCACTTCCCAATAAATATGTTATCATCACCTGTCAGGTTTGAATACCCTGTACTTCGGCCAATAAATATATTGCCTATCCCTTCAGAATTATTGACTCCGGTAAGGGGCCCAATAAATATATTTGAGTTACCTGAAGTATTGCTCCAACCAGAGTAGGTTCCCAGAAATATATTCCTGAAACCATTAATGTTCTTTGTCCCGGCCTCATCACCGATGAATGTATTCAGGTTTCCGTCTGAATTATCCTTGCCTGCCCCTGCACCGATGAATATATTCCTGTTCCCATCAATGTTGTTATACCCGGAGGAATCACCAAGGAATATATTCTTGAAACCGCCTGTATTATTATACCCGGCAAAATTGCCCAGGAATGTGTTATTGAACAATGTTGAATTCGAATAACCTGCCTTATACCCTATAAAAATGTTATTGTACCCTTCACTGTTGTTTATGCCGGCCTCATACCCAAGAAAAGTATTGTATATGCCTGTTGTATTATTTACTCCCGCCTCATGACCAATAAAGTAGTTGTATGGCGTAAGATGAAGCAAACTATAGGATCCTGCTTTTGTTTTCTCAAATGATCCGATCGCAAATCCTCCCTTTGGCCCTTTTCCAACAGGAATATCCTTGACATATATCCTCACACTGTCGGGGGTGACAGACAGGTAGTTATTTAATACACCTTTAGTATTGTCAAATGATGCGATCGCAAATCCTCCCTTTGGTCCTTTTCCAGATACATTTTCGTTGAACCATGCACGAATACCATCATTATATACCGAAAATACCGGTTGGCCGTCCTGACGTCTGACCTCAAAAAGGGCATCCTCAGAAAGATCATCGCTCCCCACAACTGAAAGAACCGCTTTATCAGGCGTGTCGGCACCAATAGCAAGGTTTTTCATCATATACACTGTGTCGCCATTGAAAAGAAACGGGCTGCTCAGGTCACTGCCGGCATGTTTTGCCACCATAGCATATGGTACCGAAAGAAGCTTTGCTGAACCCATCTCGTACCATTCGGAATTATAAAACAGATCGGTCTTTATAAGATATGCAGCTGACGACCAATCGATCTCTCCGAATGAACCTGCCAGCCCGGGCTGTCCGCTTGCGTCAGGATCACCAACAGTAATGGTAAACAGTCCAAAATGGTTTGTATTTACATCGTGTTCCTCTGTCCAGACAACCTGAGGGGTTGTCTCATCGGTCAGGATCGTTATCCTGACGGTAATTGCCAAATCTGATAATACATTATCACCGCTCCTTGCAATCGCCTGGTAATTGAAGCCATCGGGCACCTGGCTGAAAAGTACTACCGCAGTCAGATGCAGAATCAGAAATAAAAGAGTCCTCTTCATCACGTCAGTTTTTGGTTTGTGTAATAAGTTAAGATTTTTTTTAATATGACATGCCTAAATATCAGATATATAAGAATAGAGGTCCTTTACATTGTGATCTGATATCTGATAAAATTCTGTTTACGGCAGATCAGGACAGATGAACAAGCACTTCAAAAAATATTTAAACTTTCTTCCGTATGATTTGTTTAAATTTATAAAAGCTACATATGGAACGTAGAAAATTTTTAATAACAGTCGGGATGGGAGCACTGGCAGCTTCGATACCGGCAAAAATATCAGGAGCAAAAGAGATGACAAAATTTAATGATTTTATTGAAAAAGGAAATGAACTCGTATTTCCTGAATTGCCTTACCCATACGATGCACTTGAGCCTTACATAGATAAAATGACCATGGAGATTCATCATGACAGGCACCACAGGGCATACTTTACAAAATTCTCTGCTGAAGTCAAGGGAACCGATCTTGAGCAGAAACCATTAAAAGAGATCTTCGCGGAAGTATCAAATTTTTCTGCAGGGATAAGGAACAATGGAGGAGGATTCTATAACCACACTCTTTTCTGGAACAATCTCAGCCCGGAAAAAAGTCAGCCTTCAGATGAACTGTTAAAAGCTATTGAATCTTCATTCGGCAGCTTCGACAAGTTTAAGGAACTTTTCTCTGCTTCCGGGAATACCAGGTTCGGAAGCGGCTGGGCATGGCTTGTAAAAAATGCGGAAGGCAAACTGGAGATAGGAAGCACTCCTAATCAGGATAATCCACTGATGGATGTTTCACCCATTAAGGGGAGTCCGCTGCTGGCACGTGATGTATGGGAACATGCATACTACCTGAAGTACCAGAACAAAAGACCCGATTATGTCGGGGCTTTCTGGAATGTTGTAAACTGGAACGAGGTCAGCAGGCGATTTGCAAATTCATAATCTGCTAAACGACAATATACTGTCCGGCATTACTGGTCAATCTTCATCAGTTCAAATGCCGGATAGCCTTTGTCTCCATTAGCGTTGAAATAGTCGGTAAACCTTATCTTGTAATAATCCCCCGCTTTATCACTGACAACATATGAAATACCATCCACCAGGGTGTAAACCTCATCCTGGTAGACCTTCCACTCATATCCTATGATGTCCTGTTGCCCGGTAAAGTTAAGGTCCTGCAGGGTCGAAAGGTTAATATCATAATATTGGTTAACAGTATCCACTGCAGCTGTTATTCCTCCTGCCGGATTAAGCAACACTCCCCTTACCATATATGGTGTTGGTGTTCCCTCGTTATCGAAAATAATGGTTGAATACTTGGTAAAGCACAGATCCCATGTCCCTGCCAATGGCTCACCCGGGGCTATGATACCTCCACCGTCAAAACTGAAATGGACGAAATTCACATCCTGATCCTTTGGTATTATACATGAATTATCTTCGCTGCCATCCAGGTTTGAGAAACGGATATAATACTCATCGTTCTCAAGTTTCTGGAATATTACCTTTTTCAATCCAAAAGAAGTACCATTCTCATCCAGGCCCCTGTCAATGATATAAACATTGCCGGGATAAACCGGATTCGCAGGATCGGAATAATCAGCCCATTCCATCAGGGCAACTCCGGCCGGATCTCCTTTGGAATCATCGAATGTCATAGTGTCTGCGGTATTGGAT
>JBJKPH010000048.1:0-1856 GCA_046706585.1 Bacteroidales bacterium
AAAGAGCTGTCAGTAAAAAATAGCTTAACTAGGAAAATAGTGTATTATTTACTACTTTTCATTTTAATTTTTTAAACAAAACAGCCCAGGTAAATGAGCGAAAAGATTCTAAAAGCCCTGATGCAACTGTTTGCTATAATTGCCAGGCCCGAAAGCAGTGAAAGCGACAGGAGAAAGGTGGTTGAAGCATTTCTGAGAAGGCAATTGAATGAGGAACTTGTAAAGGAATACCTCGCACTATTTGATGAATTCTACCTCGAAGCACAGGAAAAACAGAAAAAAAGCCTGCAGAAAAAAAGACACTCTGCCGTGTCTGTCAGGGTCCTGAAAATAACAACCCAGATAAATGACCAGCTGACTCAGGACCAGAAGATAATAGTACTGATGCAGCTGCTCGAATTTTGTAAATCAGATGAATCGGAGATCAGCGAAGATGAACTTGAGTTTATCAGGGCAGTGTCAGAAACATTTAACCTCGACCCCGATGAATTTGAGATCATCACCCAGTTTGCACTGAATAACTTCGATAATTTACCTCCTTACAGCAATATACTCCTGATTAACAACAAAAAGAATGTCGAGTATGGCGATGTAAGACATATGACGAACGAGTCTATTGCCGGGGAGATCTGGGTAATGGAGGTGTCATCGGCCAACATGCACTTCGTAAGGTTCTCGAGTACCGGTGAACTTTACATGAACGGCCAGCTTCTTCACGAAGATAAGATCTATGCCTTTAATCCGGGCTCTTCGCTCAGGGATCCTAAGTCGACACCTATCTATTACAGCGATATCATATCACATTTCAGAAGGGAAGAACTTCAGGCCTCAAGGGTAGTATATGAGGTCAAAGACCTTGAATACCGGTTCAGGAGCGGCCATGTCGGACTACACAAAATGTCGTTCGAGGAAGAATCAGGCCGACTGGTAGGTATTATGGGTGCTTCAGGAGCCGGCAAGTCGACACTCCTTAATGTGCTCAACGGAACCAACCCACCGTTCCAGGGCCAGATACTTATAAACGGTGTTGACATTCACAAAAGAAAGGATATGGTCGAGGGCCTGATCGGATATGTCTCCCAGGATGACCTTCTGATCGAAGAACTGACAGTCTACCAGAACCTCTACTATAATGCGAAACTCTGTTTCGATAACCTTTCCGAGGAAGAGATCCATGAAAAAGTGGTTGCCACACTGAGCAGCCTGGGCCTTTATGATATCAGGGATATGAAGGTGGGCAGTCCTCTGAACAAAAAAATTAGCGGGGGCCAGAGGAAAAGACTCAATATCTCTCTCGAACTGATCAGGGAACCGGCAATACTATTCCTTGATGAACCGACATCCGGACTATCATCAAGGGATTCCGAAAATATACTCGACCTTCTCAAGGAACTTGCCCTTAAGGGAAAACTCCTGTTCGTAGTAATCCACCAGCCTTCATCAGACATCTTCAAGATGTTCGACAGGCTCGTGATACTTGATACGGGAGGTTACCTTATATATAATGGCGACCCGATTGAGTCGATAATCTATTTCAAGGAGAAAACACACCAGGCAAACTGGAACGAGAGCGAGTGCCATGCCTGTGGTAACGTTAATCCTGAACAGGTGTTCAATATTGTTGAATCGAAGGTATTGGATGAATATGGGAAGGCAACAAAGGTCAGAAAGGTTGCACCGAAGGAATGGAACAGCTATTACAAGGCACATATTACCAGCAATGAGAAAAAACTTGAAGCAGGCAAGGGCATTCCTGAGATTACATTTAAAACACCAAGCAAGCTGAAACAGTTCATTGTTTTTACAAAACGTGATGTATTGTCGAAACTTGCCGACCTTCAGTATCTCCTGATAAC
>JBJKPH010000049.1:0-2363 GCA_046706585.1 Bacteroidales bacterium
CACCGTAGGCATTATTCACATACAGGGAATTGAATAAATTATTAACCTGGAATTGGAGTTCTATTTTCTCAACATTCTTAAATGAGAATCCATAATCTATCCGCAGATTAGTGAATGTATACGGATCGATCATTCTCTGGCTGTTCATGGTGTTATCAAAATATTGCCTTCCTGTATACTTGGTCAGCAAGTGAACATTCAGATCATCAAGCGGCTTAAAGACCAGTTCACCAGACCCGATGACCCCGGGCGATTAAGCTATATCGACCTCCCAAAGATCTTTCGAAAGATATATTTCCTCTTCCGTAGCACTATTATAATCAACGTAATATTCGATAAAATCCTTTATTTTATTCCTGCTCAGGCTCAGACTGCCGTTAAGTTCAAACAGGCGGCAGGGTCTTATTCCTGCAACAAATTCAAGACCTGCCCTGTAACTCACGGGCACGTTAGTCATTACCGGATACCCGACGTTGCTCAGCTCACCGGTTGGTACAAGCTGATCGCGGTATCTCATATAATAAAAATTTACTCCCGCAGTTGCACTGGTCGAGTTAAAATGATATCCTGCCTCTATATCAGTCAGATGTTCAGGCTCAGGTGTTTTCAACGAATCACCAACTGCATCCTTATAGTTGGCACGTGTAGGTTCTCTGTTGGCCATCGATAATGACAGATAAGCCTCATGGTTCGATGAGATCCTGTAAAACAGGCCTGCTTTGGGATTAATGAAATTGAATTGTTTATCCATTCCAAGGTCATCGAGATTATCATCTTCTCCTGCTATCTGGTAATTAATAAACCTGTACTGCAGGTCACCGAAAAGGTTAAGATCGGGTGTAAGCCTGTAGTTCATCCTGACATATGAATTTGCCTCGGTTTTGGTTGCGCCGTTGAAATACCACCTGTAGTCTTTCTCGGTTGGTCCGGCTGTACGCATCCATATTATCCGTCCGAAATGGTCACCCAGGTAACGGTTAACCGCTCCGCCTGCTGTAATATCGATACGGTCGGAAGTATAATACAGGTTGTATACCATTCCGTAGAAATAGTTAAACATCCATTTTCTTCTTATAAGATCGGTACGGGTAATAATTACCGGGTAGAATCCCTGGATCATAATCGGCTGAAGTCCGTAGTCAGAAAGCCTTTGATCCTCCATGTACTGCTCGTAATATCCCAGTCCCCGTGTGAAATGGCCTGCTGCATTAAAGTATAGTTTCCTGCTGAATTGCCAGTTAAATATCATTTGTGTGTGTGTCTGAGTATAATTATCTGTCTGGTTATGGTAGAAATTGATATAACCATCTTCATCGGTAAACATACCGGCGGGATTGAATGTCCTGTTGGTCGAAAGGCTGTCTGCCGGCACACCCCACCAGCTTATTCCGGTAACTTCCTCACCATGGAGAAAATTAACCTTTATATTTCCCTTCGATAACCTGTAAAGGGCGCTGCCCATAACCGATCTGTGGCTCGAAAAAGCCCTGTCGATATAGCCGTCTGACGAAAGACCTGAAACGCGCATATCAAACATGAACCTGTCTTTTATAAGCCCTGTACCTACCTTGACCGATCCCTTGAATGTTCCGAACGATCCGATACTGCTGCTCAATTCGGCATAGGGTTCTGTGGAGGGATTTGACAATTTCATGTTGATGCTTGCCCCGAAAGCACCGGCACCATTGGTAGATGTTCCGACACCTCTCTGAACCTGAAGGTCCGATAACGATGCCGTGAGGTCAGGCATATCAACCCAGAAAACCTCCTGCGACTCAGGATCGTTAAGCGGTATACCCTCGAGTGTAACGTTAATCCTGCTCGGATCTGATCCCCTGATCCTCATATTTGTGTAGCCGATGCCCGTGCCCGCTTCCGATGTTTCTACCAATGAAGGTACCATAGAAAGGATGTAGGGAATATCCTGACCTGTATTCAATTTCCGGAGTTCAACCTCATTGAGTTCAGAATGGGCTACCGGCGTATTCTGTGATGCCCTTACACCTTTTACGATTATTTCGTCGGTCATTATTGTTGCAGGCTCAAGCACTATATCGATCTCTCTGTCCCCCTCTACATCCAGTGCCGTGGTAAATGTTTCAAAACCAAGGAATGATACAGTCAGGTTATAAGTCCCCTCCCTTACCCCTCTCAATACAAATTTTCCATTGAAATCTGAACTTGTTCCCAGAAATGTCCCGTCGAGAACTACCGAAGCACCAGGCAGTGGATTGCCATTACTATCCTTTACAGTACCTGAAATCACGTATAAAGCTTCACCCTCTGCGGGGTATATCCATGACGGAACCATTATAATAAATATCAGAAGAACTACCAGCTTATTCATTTTTCGCGGATTAGAT
>JBJKPH010000050.1:0-4364 GCA_046706585.1 Bacteroidales bacterium
CTGTTATTCTTCTCAACACTCATATGCATCTTGATCATATATTCGGTAACAGGTTTATGCTCGATAATTGGGGACTAAGAACACAATGTGCCCCGGAAGAGGAGGCGAACAGGCTGTCTGCCTGTCAGCATGCAATGTTATTCGGACTCGAAATGGGGGAACAGCCTGAACCAGGAAGATATATTGGCGAGGGTGATGAAGTATCTTTCGGAAATACTACCCTTGAAGTGATCTCAGTGCCCGGACATACATCAGGGGGTCTTTCCTTTTACTCTTCGGAGAACAGTTCGGTATTCACAGGTGATTCACTCTTTGCCGGCAGTATTGGCCGTACAGACCTCCCTGGTGGAGATTATGAAACACTTCTGGAAAATATCCGAATGAAGTTGCTAACTCTGGGAGACTCAACAAAGGTTTATCCCGGGCACGGCCCGTCTACCACTATTGAAACAGAAAGAACAACCAACCAATACCTTGTTTGACAACATATATACTTGATTTTTATTATCTGAACGAATATTTATATTTGATAACTAGTTAACAATAACACAAATCATAACTAAATACCTTTGAAATGGCACTAGATAAATTTGTTTCCAGACACAATGGCCCCAGGGAAAATGAGATCCCTGAGATGCTAAAAGTGATAGGGGTATCATCCCTTGATAATCTTATTGATCAGACAGTTCCGGCAGCGATAAGGCTTACAAAGCCTTTAGACCTGCCTGAGGCGATGAGTGAGTATGAGTATACCAATTACCTGAAGAAACTGGGAGCAAAGAACAGTATCTACAGGTCATTCATAGGTATGGGATATTACGGGACCGCTGTATTGCCGGTCGTGGTAAGGAATGTACTTGAAAATCCGGCATGGTATACATCTTATACACCTTACCAGGCTGAAATATCACAGGGAAGGCTGGAAGCACTACTGAATTTCCAGACTATGGTAAGTGAGATCACAGGCATGGAGCTTGCCAATGCCTCTTTGCTTGATGAGGCTACCGCAGGAGCTGAAGCAATGATCATGATGTTCAATTCAAGGTCAAGGGCAGCAGCCAAAGAGGGGATCAACAAGCTTTTTGTTGACAATAATATTTTCCCTCAGACTTTGGATGTGATTGTTACAAGGGCCGAACCGCTGGGAATAGAGGTGGTAACCGGTGATTTCCGCGAACATAAGATCGACCGTTCATTCTTCGGTGCCATCGTTCAGTATCCTGCCGCTGATGGCAGCATTGCTGATTACAGCACATTTGTTGGATCGGTGCATGACAGTGAAGCTCTGGTGGCTGTTGCGACCGATCTTATGAGCCTTGTCCTTCTGACACCTCCTGGCGAGTGGGGAGCCGATATAGTCTTCGGGTCAAACCAGCGTTTCGGACTTCCAATGGGTTTCGGAGGTCCGCATGCAGGGTTCTTTGCCACTCGTGACCAGTTGAAGCGTACCATGCCTGGAAGAATAATTGGTATTACAAAAGATTCGAATAATAACATGGCACTGCGGATGGCACTTCAGACCCGCGAACAGCATATTAAAAGGGAGAGGGCAACTTCAAATATCTGTACAGCCCAGGCACTTCTTGCAACAATGTCATCGCTCTATGCACAGTATCACGGACCGGAAGGGTTAAAACGTATTGCCACACATATCTTCCAGTCGGCCTGCACTTTGAAAACCGAACTGGAAAAAACCGGATGCAGGGTACTTAATGAGACATTTTTTGATACTCTTACAATTGAACTGCCTGCAGGTAAATCGGCCGATGAAGTGAAGAAAGAATCACTTGCCAGACAGGTGAATTTTGCCTATCCGGGAGACGGAAAGGTAAGGATCAGTCTAGACGAAGTAACGCTCGTGAATGAGATTAATACTATAATTGAGATCTTTGCAAAGGTTTGTGGCACTGAATTCAAACCCATCACCGGGACATGTGATTGTATCTGTATTGATAAGAAATTTATCAGGAATACATCTTTCCTGGAGCAGGAGACCTTTAACAGGTACCATAGCGAAACGGATATGATGAGGTATATTAAGATGCTTGAAAGGAAGGATTTTTCACTTGCCAACGGTATGATACCACTCGGGTCATGTACTATGAAACTTAACCCGGCCGTATCGATGTTTGCACTCAGCTGGCCTGAGTTCGGTAACATTCATCCTTTTGTTCCGCAGGACCAGGCAGCCGGTTATTACCAGCTGATGAATGAACTTGGGGAAGCCCTGAAAGAGGTTACAGGTTTCCCGGCTGTTTCTTTTATGCCTAACTCTGGCGCTGCCGGTGAATATACCGGTCTGATGGTAATAAGACAATACCATCTCAGCAGGGGAGATAACTATCGTAACATAGTGCTGATACCCTCATCGGCTCATGGCACTAACCCTGCCAGCGGCGTTATGGCAGGCATGGAAGTTGTTGTGGTAGGATGCGATGATAAAGGAAATGTCGATGTTGATGATCTGAAAGCAAAGGCAGAAGAGCACAGTGACAAGCTTTCAGCCTTTATGATAACCTACCCGTCGACCCATGGTGTATTCGAAGAATCTGTCATGGATATGATCAGGATAATCCATGAAAATGGAGGCCAGGTATATATGGACGGTGCAAACATGAATGCACAGGTGGGCCTGACAAGCCCCGGCAGGATAGGAGCTGATGTGTGCCATCTTAATCTGCACAAGACCTTTGCCATCCCTCACGGAGGAGGCGGACCGGGCATGGGCCCGATACTTGTTGCAGGCCATCTGGCAGAGTTCCTGCCAACCCACACCCAGGTTTCGACGGGTGGAAGCCATGGTACTTCAGCTGTTTCTGCTGCTCCTTTCGGAAGTGCATCCATTCTGACCATCTCTCATGCATATATTATGATGCTGGGAGCAGACGGTCTGACTATGGCTACCAAGTATGCTATATTGAATGCCAATTACCTTGCATCTGCTCTTAAGGAGAAATACGAGATACTTTATACAGGTAAGAATGGCAGGGTAGCCCATGAGATGATCCTTAACTGCCAGAGATTCAAACCGGAAGCTGGAGTAACGGAAAGTGACATAGCCAAACGGCTGATGGATTACGGTTTCCATGCACCCACCCTTTCATTCCCGGTACATGGTACTCTTATGGTTGAACCAACAGAGAGTGAACCGAAAGTTGAACTCGACAGGTTTATCGATTCTATGGTGGGAATATGGAACGAGATGCAGGAAATTATCGAAGGGAAAGCCGATGCTGAAGACAATGTATTACATAACTCTCCTCATACTGCTGCCTCGGTAATTGCCGACAACTGGAATCATAAATACGGCAGGGAAAAGGCTGCCTACCCGTTGAGCTCTATTATTGAAAACAAATTCTGGCCTTCGGTCGGAAGGGTTGATAACGGCTACGGCGACAGGCACCTTGTTTGCACATGCGCTCCACTGGACGCATACCGGTTCGACGGGGTGAATATACAGGTGGAGGATTAACCAGGATCGTCATATTTTCCCCTCCTTTTCGGAAAGGTAATTGCATGGGGCAGGGACTTGGGGCTTGGAATTTATGCTAAGATAGTCTTTCCCCATGCTACTCGCTCCTTGCTCTTTGCCTGCCATCATTCAAAAAGATCCTCGATGATCATCGAATAGATCTCTGTGGAAGTAATGCCATACTCTTTTATCTGTTTCGGGACAATGCTTTCCTGTCCCATACCGGGTATTGAGTTTATTTCAAGCAGAAGAGGCTTGTTATCGGCAATGATAAAGTCGACTCTTACGAGACCCCGGCATCCCAGGTAATCATATATCTCTGAGCTGAGTGACTGAATATCGGTATAGAGGTGGGCAGGGATCCGTGCAGGCGTTATTTCATCGGCCATTTCGGGATTGTATTTCGCTTCGTAATCGAAGAATTCCTTCTTGCTGACGATCTCGGTAACGGGAAGCACTATTTCCTTTTTCTTTGTCTTTACAACTCCGCATGCAACTTCTGTTCCTTTCATGAACGTCTCTATCAGTATGTCGTTACTTTCACTTAGTGCATCCTCAATTGCGGCTGGCATCATTTCACTGTTCAGGACCTTTGTTACACCGAAACTTGAACCGCTGTCATTTGGCTTGACAAAACAGGGATATCCAATCATATCTTCTACCAGTGCCATGTCGATCGCTGTACCGGCCCTGAAGAAGACAGATTTTGCCATCGGTATCCCGTATTCCTTAAGGTATAGTTTGGTAGCCTGTTTATTGAACGTCAGAGCCGAACTGAAGGTGTCGCAACTACTATATGGAATACCTGTCATATCAAAATATCCCTGGAGTGAACCGTTTTCACCAGGTTTGCCATGTATGGCAATAAACGCTGCGTCGAATCGCACTGTCC
>JBJKPH010000051.1:0-13073 GCA_046706585.1 Bacteroidales bacterium
AATCCGGAAGATACACCCAAATCGATATTTATCAGCGGGTTCGACAGTGCTCCTTTGGGGCTGGACCTCGACTTTGTTATCGATCACCTGGATGAGAAGCATTATAAAGCAGGGATTGAAATATTGCACAAGCTGACCGATGGCTCCGTGCATCTGAACCTGAGTAACAATACAACATCCTCTGTATTGAAGAATACAGGAGGTGTGGAGAAAAACACTTTTTCCGGTCCGCATCCTGCAGGTAATGTTGGCATACAGATCCATCACATCGATCCTGTCAATAAGGGCGAAGTAGTTTGGGTAGTCGGTTTACAGGATGTTGTGGCTATTGGCCGTCTTTTTACAGATGGTGTTTATGCTCCCGACAGGATTGTGGCACTTGCCGGTTCAGAAGTGATCAAACCCAGGTACCACAGGGCAAGAAGCGGTGCCTCAATATCGACTATAGTAAAAGATAATATAAAGGGTGACAACCTGAGATATATTAGTGGTGGTATTCTTACAGGAACTAAGATACCTGCCGATGGATTCCTTGGTTTTTATGACAGTTCAGTAATTGTGATCCCTGAAGGGAATTTCCATGATTTCTTCGGATGGCTTTCCCCGGGATTCAACAAGTACAGTGCTTCGAGGTCATACCTTGGCTGGCTGATGCCCTGGAAAGAATACAAGCTCAATACCAACCTTAACGGTGGTGTACGTGCATTTGTGGTAACGGGTGAATACGAAAGGGTACTCCCGATGAATATCTACCCTATGCATCTTCTTAAGGCAATCCTGGTCGAAGATATTGACCTCATGGAGAAGCTTGGGATATACGAAGTGGCTGAGGAGGATTTTGCCCTTTGCGAATTTATCTGTTCCTCCAAGATTGAAATCCAGTCGATCATCCGCAACGGATTAGATCTTATGGTAAAAGAGATGAGTTAGTAATTAAAGTATTACCTTAATAATGAAATCATTAAGAAAACAAGTCGATAAGATCAAGCCACATTTTGAGAAGGGGGGTAAACTCTATATGTTCCATTCCTTCTTCGATGCTGTTGAGGCCTTGGTCTTTGTCCCCGATACCGTTACCCGTAAAGGTTCGCATATCAGGGATGGCGCAGATCTGAAAAGGGTAATGATCGTAGTTTTTATTGCCCTTATGCCACCTCTGCTTTTTGGAATGTACAATGTCGGTCTGCAGCATTTCCTCTCACTGGGGCAGGATGCAGGATTCTGGCAAATGATATGGTTCGGGTTCCTCCGGATCCTTCCTTTACTTGTGGTAAGTTACGTTGTCGGTCTCGGGCTTGAGATCGTTTTTGCCCAGATACGCGGGCACGAAGTGAATGAGGGTTTCTTCGTGACCGGAATGCTGATACCCCTCATTGTGCCGATTGACGTACCGTTGTGGCAACTTGCCATTGCCGTCGCTTTTTCGGTGATAATTGGTAAGGAAGTCTTTGGAGGGACAGGTATGAACATACTGAACCCCGCTCTTACAGCCAGAGCATTCCTTTTCTTCAGTTACCCTGCATGGATGTCGGGGGACAAGGTGTGGGTCCAGGGCCTTACTGCCGGACACGGAGTGGTCGACACTTTCTCCGGAGCAACACCACTCGGACTGGCAGCAGCTCATGACATGAGCCATATGCCATCACTGCTTAAGATGTTCGTTGGAACAATACCTGGTTCTATTGGAGAAACATCAACTATTGCGATACTCATTGGAGCAATCATCCTGATATTCACAGGCATAGGAAGCTGGAAGATCATGTTCAGTGTCTTTGCCGGTGGATATTTAATGGGATTACTGCTTAATGCTTTCCCCGTAAATCCGTACCTGGCCCTTCCGGCTCACTACCACCTGGTTATGGGCGGGTTCGCATTCGGAGCCGTTTACATGGCTACCGATCCTGTTACGGCAGCGCAGACTGAAAGGGGGAAATGGATATACGGGTTCCTGATAGGGGTAATGGCTATACTGATCAGGGTGCTTAACCCTGCATTCCCCGAAGGAGTGATGCTTGCCATACTCCTGATGAACGTGTTTGCACCCCTTATCGATCATTATGTGGTGGAGGCTAATATCAAGAAAAGGTTAAAACGTGCTGTTAGCAAATAAATAGAAGTGCCATGAGACAATTCAGTAACAGATATATTTTCATCTTTGCAACAATCATGGTTGCAATAGTTGCACTCTTTCTTTCTTCCGCTGCCCTTTTGCTGCAGCCAAGACAGCAACGTAATGCCGAGATTGAAAAGGAAAGCAACATTCTTGCTTCGGTAGGGATCGAAGCAAATGCAGACAATGCTGAAGAATTATACGCAAAGTATATTACTAACAGTTTTGTGATAAACTCTTCTGCTCAGGTAGTGGAAGGTGTTGATCCATTTACTGTCGACCTGAAGGTTGAACAGCGCAAACCAATGGCTGAAATGTCATTGCCGATTTTCGTTGCAACACTCGACGATGGTTCCAACAGTTATATTATTCCTCTCCAGGGTAAGGGACTGTGGGGACCTATCTGGGGCTATATAGCCCTGAAGCAGGATCTCAGGACAATTTACGGTGTCAACTTCGACCATAAGCAGGAGACACCCGGACTGGGAGCTGAAATTAAGGAAACATGGTTTGAAGACCAGTTCAAGAACAAGACCATTTTTGATGGAGATACATTTACCGGGATACTTGTCCAGAAAGGCGGTGCCGATCCTGGTGACATGCATGCGGTTGATGCCGTGTCAGGCGGGACAATAACCAGCAAGGCTCTTCAGAAGATGATCTATGACTGCGTATCAGGGTATGTTGAATATTTGAAAAATAACAGTAAATAGATATGAGCAAGACAGAAGAAAGAGAACCTCTGTTCTCAGGAAAGAATATTAAGTTGCTGACAAACCCGCTGGGCGACAATAACCCTATTACTGTCCAGGTACTTGGTATCTGCTCGGCCCTGGCGGTTACAGTTAAACTTAAACCGGCAATTGTGATGGCTATTTCCGTTATGGTTGTGCTGGCAGTGTCGAACGTTGTTGTATCATTGTTCCGCAAACTGGTACCTCCGAGGATCAGGATCATCTTCCAGCTGGTTGTTATTGCTACAATGGTGATCCTTGTCGACCAGATACTCAAGGCCTATGCATTTGAAGTAAGCAAACAACTTTCTGTGTTTGTAGGTCTGATAATAACCAACTGTATCCTTATGGGCCGGCTGGAAGCCTTTGCCCTGGCTAATAAACCGTGGCCCGCTTTTCTCGACGGTATAGGTAATGCCGCGGGATATGGCCTGATACTTGTTATCGTTGCAACCCTGAGAGAACTTCTTGGCTCGGGATCGATCCTTGGATTTCCCGTGCTGGAAAAACTGGGCCTCTACAATATAGGGTACGAAAATAACGGTATGATGATCCTTCCGCCAATGGCTCTTATTACTATTGGGATTATGATATGGGTACAGAGGAGCAGAAACAAGAACCTGGTTGATAATAAATAAACACCGCTGAACATGGAAAACCTAATTAACATATTCGTAAAGTCAGTCTTTATTGACAATATGATCTTCGCATTCTTCCTTGGAATGTGCTCATTCCTGGCAGTGTCGAAGACTGTAAAGACATCTATAGGACTGGGGATCGCAGTGGTGTTCGTTCTGACTATCACGGTTCCTGTTGACTTTCTGATCCAGAAATACCTCCTGAAAGCCGGCGCACTAACATGGATAAGCCCTAAACTGGCTGATGTAGACCTGAGCTTCCTTTCATTCATAATGTTTATCGCAGTGATCGCTTCAATGGTACAGCTCGTGGAGATGGTGGTTGAGAAATTCAGCCCTGCCCTCTACTCATCGCTGGGGATATTCCTGCCACTGATAGCAGTTAACTGTGCTATACTCGGAGGTTCGCTCTTTATGGTCGAGCGTGAATATGCAAACGTGGCTGAAGTTACTGCCTTCGGATTAGGATCCGGGGTGGGATTCCTTCTCGCTATTGCTGGTATTGCCGCTATCAGGGAAAAGATCCGGTATTCAAATGTTCCACCTCCGCTAAGGGGGCTCGGAATAACATTTATCATCACCGGGCTCATGGCTATTGCCTTTATGAGTTTTATGGGTATTAAACTGTAAAAATGGAAAAATTATGACTTTAGCAACATCCACAATAGGGATCATATCGATAAGTATCATTGTATTCCTGATAGTTATTCTTCTGCTGGTTATAATATTACTCTATGCCAGGAAGAAGCTAATCCCGCAGGGTGACGTAAAACTTACGATAAATAACGACCGTGAACTGCAGGTTTCAACCGGAAGCAGCCTGATGGCTACTATGTCGAACAGCGGTATCTTTCTTCCTTCAGCATGCGGAGGAGGCGGTACATGCGGACAATGTAAATGCCAGGTGATTGAAGGAGGAGGATCAATTCTTCCGACCGAGACAGGCTTTTTTACCCGTAAGGAACAGATGAACAACTGGAGGCTCGGTTGCCAGGTGAAGGTCAGGGAGGATATGTCAATAAAAATACCTGAAGCAGTACTCGGAGTTAAAAAATGGGAATGCGAGGTTATTTCAAATGATAACGTCGCTACTTTCATCAAGGAGTTCGTAGTACGCCTGCCGGAAGGAGAAAAGCTCGAATTCCAGTCGGGTGGCTATATCCAGATCGATGTTCCGAAATTTGATGTAAGTTTCAGGGACATGGATATAAAGGAAGAATTCCGCGACGAGTGGGATAAATTCAATATGTGGGATCTGCGTACGAAGAATACCGAGGAAACGATCAGGGCATATTCGATGGCTAACCATCCTGCCGAAGGAAATATAGTTAAACTGAATATCAGGATAGCAACACCCCCGTGGGACAGGAAAAAGAACGCATTCATGAATGTATCCCCTGGTATTTGCTCATCGTACATATTCACCCGTAAACCAGGTGATAAAGTTAAGGTTTCAGGCCCTTACGGTGAATTCCATATCAAGGATACCGATAACGAGTTGATATATATCGGAGGTGGTGCAGGCATGGCTCCCCTCAGATCGCATATCTTCCACCTGTTCCATACTCTTAAGTCGAACAGAAAGGTGAGCTACTGGTACGGGGCAAGATCCAAAAGGGAGATCTTCTATGAGGATGAATTCAGGGCAATAGAAAAACAATTCCCTAATTTCACCTTTAACCTGGCTCTCTCCGAACCACTCGAAGAAGATAACTGGACCGGCTACACCGGTTTCATACACCAGGTACTTTACGATCATTATCTCTCAAAACATGAGGAACCGGAAGAGGTTGAATATTATCTCTGCGGACCTCCGATGATGAACAGTGCAGTAACTAAAATGCTGTACGACATGGGTATCCCCGATGAGAACGTCGCAATGGATGACTTCGGAGGATAGTAAGGAAACAGATAAAATGTAATACTCTATAAATGGTAAGAAGGGCTGTTGGGAACAGCCCTTCTTTCTTTTCGTATCTTAATGAAGATAGGGGGAAAGGGGAATATGAAAACAAATCTTCATACCAAATCTATGATTATTATTCATGCTAAAAAAGTAATTTTGGCCAACCTTTATAATTCTTGGATGAACCGTCGTTTTTTTTACAGGAAAGGTTTTGTTCTCCCTGTACCAAATTAAATTTCGATTAACTAACTTTGAGAAAGCAAAATTATTAGTGATGAGATCTATAGTTTTTATCTCAGTAATTCTTTTGACCGGTTCTCTCACCGGCTGCTCAGAAAAGTCTGCTGAATTACTCAGTTTTTCAGGTTTTACACAGGGAACTACTTATTCGGTCATTTACTATAACACAGCCGGTATAGGCACTGAAGAGATGCAAAAGAATATAGATCAGCTTTTTGCTGATTTCGACAATTCGCTTTCAACATATAACCCCGGATCGATAATTTCACGCATTAATGCCAATGAAGAGGCAGTGCCTGATTCTCTCTTTATGGCTGTATTCAACCGTTCACGTGAGGTATGGGAGATGACGGGAGGATTATTCGATATAACGGCAGGTCCCCTGGTTAATGCCTGGGGATTCGGTCCCGATGCAAAAAAAAGATTCGACGAGTCAAAACTCGATAGCCTGATGAACCTGGTAGGAATGGATAAGGTCAGAATTGTTGATGGAAAGGTGGTGAAAGACAATCCGGCCATGTACCTCGATGTAAATGCCATTGCCCAGGGATACTCGGCTGATGTGGCAGGAAAATACCTCGAGAAACTGGGGGTGCTGAGTTACCTTGTAGAAATAGGTGGCGAGGTACGTACACATGGCACAAAAAAGAAAGGTGAGTCCTGGAAAATTGCTGTCGACAAACCTGAAGACAATAACTTTATTCCTGGTCAGGACGTACAGACTATCATTGCTCTTTCAGGCAGATCACTTGCAACTTCCGGGAACTACCGCAAGTTCTATATCGAGAACGGAGTAAAGTATTCACATACCATTAATCCGTTGACCGGCCATCCTGTTATGCATAATCTTTTGAGTACTACTATTATAGCTGACGACTGCATGACTGCCGATGCTATTGCTACTGCTTGTATGGTTATGGGACTGGAAAAGGCAAAGGAGTTTTTAACCGCTCACAGTGAACTTGAAGGGTACCTTGTATATTCAGGCGAAGATGGTGCTTTTGCCACCTGGATGACAGAGGGAATGGAGAACTATATATCAGAATAGATCAGCGTTTGGCCACACTGCAGGTCGAACATCCCGGATTGTCATCCGAAGGGTTACATCCCACATCAATACTCTGGGCACACTTTATCCCCAGTTTCCTCATCTCCTTGTTCCTGCCTATATGGGTCTCGGGGAACTTACCGTTCCTGACAACGAGCATCCTTATGCCCAGTGCTGCAACAGCAATAAGAATGAAAGCGGAACTTAATATTAATAGCTTTATGAACATGATCATTTATTTATGTGGCATCCTGTGATTGCCGTAACAAAAGTAACAAATCATTTTATATCCTGTTATTCAAACAACCTCTAAAAATATTTGTTTAATATTTGTGACATTTACAATTTTATACTGGCAAACATGAAAACAGGGGATCTATTCCCTTAATGAACAAAATCTATTCAGATGAAAAAAGAGGAGACAGGACAACCAAAATTTGATAAAAAGGAAGTACTGGCTGATTTCAGACTCGCCAACCTGAGCAGGAACCTTAGTGTTACGGGAAGAAAGGAAGTACTTTCCGGGAAAGCCAAGTTCGGGATTTTTGGTGATGGGCAGGAGATAGCCCAGATAGCACTGGCAAAACAGTTCAGGGAAGGCGACTGGCGATCAGGATATTACCGCGATCAGACATGGATGATGGCAATGGGACTCTATGATGCCGGGGGTTTTTTCCACCAGCTATACGGAAATACCGATAAAAAACTTAACCCCGGAAACGGAGGCAGGGTTTTCCCTAACCATTTTTCAACCCCTAATATTAATCCAGATGGCAGCTGGAAGGAGTTGACTAAACTGAAGAATTCAGCCGCCGACCTGTCACCTACCGCGGGCCAGATGCCAAGACTGGTCGGACTTGCTTATGCCTCGAAACTTTTCAGGAATAATAAGGACCTTGAACAGTATAAGAACTTTTCGATAAACGGTAACGAAGTAGCTTTCGGTACGATCGGCGATGCAAGTACATCTGAAGGTTATTTCTGGGAAACAATAAACGCTGCCGGAGTACTTCAGGTGCCGATGGCTCTCTCAATATGGGATAACGGTTACGGTATATCGGTGCCAAAGAAGTACCAGACAACAAAAAGCAGTATATCTGAGATTCTCAAGGGATTCGAAAGAGACGAAAAGGGGAACGGTATACTTATTTATAAGGGCAGGGGTTGGGACTATCCCGGACTGGTTGAAATGTATCGCGAAGGAGTTAAGATATGCAGGGAACAACATATCCCTGTGGTCTTTCACATCGAGGAGGTTACTCAGCCACTTGGTCATTCAACATCAGGATCGCATGAGAGATACAAGGATAAGGAACGTCTGAAATGGGAAGCAGACTGGGACCCGATAAAGAAAATGAAGGAATGGATACTCGAAAGTGGAATTGCAACTGAAGGTGAACTCGAAAAGATCGAAGCTTCGGCTGAAGAGGAGGCAAAAGAGGCACGCAAGGCAAGCTGGAATGCATTCCAGGACCCCATCAGGATAGAGAGGGATGCTCTTATAAAACTCGTCAATAACAGAAATTGTGTCTGTGATCAAAAGTCCAAAGAGGAATCAATTGATGAGATCATCGGTGAACTGAACAGGGTCATGTATCCTATAAGGAAAGACAATTTTGTGGCAGCAAGGAAAATAGTCAGGAATATATGCAGCGACTGCCGGAAGAAAGAGAGCCTGAGAGATGACCTTCGGGTATGGCTGAAAAGGAACAGGGAAGACTCTTACCGGAGATATAATACATATCTCTATAACCAGTACTCAACATCGGCCCTGAATGTTCAGCCTGTAGCTCCGGAGTATTCCGAAGATTCACCCGAAGTACCTGGAAGGGAGATACTCAGGGATAATTATAATGTACAGTTCTCCAGGAAACCACTGCTCGTATCATTCGGGGAAGATACAGGTAAGATCGGTGGTGTGAACCAGAGCTTTGAAGGATTACAACAAAAATTCGGGGAGAGGAGAGTTACCGATACAGGTATCAGGGAGGCAACTATCCTTGGGCAGGGTATAGGTCTGGCACTCAGGGGAATGAGACCAATTGCCGAGATACAGTATCTTGACTATCTTTTGTATGCCCTCCAGGGACTGAGCGATGATGTAGCAACAACCCACTACCGTACAGCCGGTAATATGGTTGTACCACTGATAGTCAGCACAAGGGGACACAGGCTGGAAGGTATATGGCATTCAGGATCACCAATCGGGATGCTGATAAATTCTGTCAGGGGGATGCATGTGTGCGTGCCAAGGGATATGACCAGGGCAGCAGGATTCTACAATACACTGCTTGAAGGTGACGACCCTGCAATAGTGATCGAACCGCTTAATGGCTACAGGCTAAAAGAAAGAAGACCTGAGAATATGGGTGAATTCAGGGTACCCCTGGGTGTGCCTGAAATTCTTACGGAAGGGAAGGATATTACTATAGTGTCATACGGCTCAACACTCAAGATAGCAATGGTGGCTGCCGGGCAACTGAAAAAACACGATATCTCGGTTGAACTTATTGATGTGATGACCCTGCTGCCGTTTGATATAAATAATGTAATATCCGGATCGATAAAGAAAACCGGAAAGGTGCTGTTCCTGGATGAGGATGTGCCAGGCGGAACAACCGCATATATGATGCAAGAGGTAATAGAGAAACAAAAGGCATGGTATTACCTCGACAGTGCACCCGGAACACTCTCAGCTAAACCGCACAGACCGGCATATGCAACCGATGGTGATTATTTCTCCAAACCTTCAGCCGAAGATATTTTTGATATTGTCTATGAGATGATAAGGGAAAGCGCTCCCGCAAAATTCCCGGAGATCTTTGTAAAATAACGTCCCATTTATTGTTGGTCCGGATCTATCTGACTGACCCGTTAGGGAGGGATTTCCAATCGCGACCGGATCTATGTCTGACTGATCCGTTAGGGAGGGATTTCCAATCGCGACCATTACGGTAAAGGAGATTACGGCATGGAGATGCAGTGGCAGAAGCATGTCATTTTTCAACTTTTCATCTCTAACTTTCAACATTTTACTTCCGGCTTAGCCCTTTTCACTATTTTTGGTCATCCGAAGAACAGAATATGAAAAGGGTTATATTTTTTCTGCTATTTATCGTTAATGTCTCATTCATTTCAGCCCAGTCGGGTATCGGAGCGCTTCTTCCGGGCGAAGGCGACCTTCCAGGGTGGCAGGTTGAAGGTAATCCTGAGATATACCGTGGTGACAGGGTGAATCCTGAGTTCAACGGTAAGGCCGATATTATCAATGAATACGGGCTCAGGGAAACGATTGCAGCCAGGATAGCCGGGGACAACGGGGGAGTGGTTGATGTGAAAATATACAGGATGAAGGATTCATTCGGGGCTTTTGCCCTTTATCTGATGAAAAATCCCGGGAATGGCGGATCATGTACCCTGGGTAATGATTGTTTTACTGCAGGAAACACACTTTCGTTCTGGAAACTTCACTATACTGTTGTGCTTACACTGGATGAGCCTTGCGGAGAGCCTTGCAGTGCTCTCGACACGGTGGGCATGTATATCGACTCAAGGATCAGGTCGGCAGGTAAATGGCCCGATATCTTCTCAAAGGTAGATCACTATAATGGCAGGGTGACACTGATCAGGGGTAAGCTGGCCCTTTCGGATATCTACCATTTTACATCACGCGACATATTCAGGATAGAAGAGGGTATTGCAATTGAAAGAGATGATGAGACGGAGATCATGCTTAAGTACAGGTCTGTAAACGAGTCGGTTCAGCGTCTCGGGGAGGTTGCAGGTTTCCTCAGCCGTGAAGGCCGGTTCGACAATTTCAGAATGTCGGGCGATCTTTCCTTTTCAATGATTGATGATAATGGGAACGAAATAGAGATTATATCAGAGGATAACTGGCTCAGGATAGTAATCTCGGGGCAGAATATATACTAATCGTTACTAACCTCTTCTTCAGAGTAGAGTTCGTTCTTAACTTCCCCCTCGGCATACTTTCTGATCTTTATGTTGAATGAGGCAATGAAAACGCTCATAAACGGACTTATTATATTGAAGAAACAGTATGGAAGATAGGTGAAGGTGGAAACTCCCAGAACACTCGATTGTGTAGCTCCGCATGTGTTCCAAGGTATCAGCACCGATGTCACTGTACCCGAATCCTCGAGGGTACGGCTGAGAAGTTCGGGTTTGTAACCCATATCCCTGTAGGTTTTGGCGAACATCCTGCCCGGTACTACAATAGCAAGATACTGGTCTGATGCCGTCAGGTTGAAAAAGAAACATGTGCTTACGGTTGCAGCAACAAGACTACCCGTATTATGGACCACTTTCATCACACTCTGGGTGATCCTGGTAAGCATCCCTGCCGATTCCATGACACCTCCAAAGACCATAGCAGTAATAATCAGCCAGATCGTATTCAGCATACCTGCCATTCCCCTGGTGGCAAGCAATTCATTGACGGCACTGTTTTCGGTCACAATGGAGATACTGCCGAACATAGTTCTCATGATAGTTACATATGCCTGCTTGATAAAACCATCATCCGTCATTGCCAGGTCACGAATCACCTGGGGCTGGAAGATAATGGCAAAGAGAGCTCCCATCAGTGTTCCAGCCAGGAGGGCCGGTACCGGTGCCACTTTTTTAACAATTATCAATATTAGGAATGCCGGTACTATCAGCAGCAGGGGAGATATATTGAAAGTGCTCTTTATTGCGTGCAGAACCGATTCAACATCTGTTCCGCTGACATCGGTATGGGAAGCAAAACCTATTATAAGGAATATTACCAGTGTAATGCTGATACTCGGCCAGGTGGTTATGATCATGTACCTGATATGTGTGAACAGATCTGTTCCTGCCATTGCGGGTGCAAGGTTGGTAGTGTCGCTCATGGGCGACATCTTATCACCAAAATAGGCACCCGATATAATTGCCCCTGCTACCAGCCCTGTGTTGAACCCGAGGGTTGTCCCGATACCAAGCAGGGCGATACCTATGGTCGCTATAGTCGACCATGAACTCCCGGTGGCCAGGGATACAAGGGAGGTAATAACAACCGTGGCAAACAGGAATATCTTGGGATTAAGGATCTGCAGTCCGTAGTAAATAAGCATGGGGACAACACCGCTCAGCATCCATGTGCCTGCAAGAGATCCTATAAGGAAAAGGATAAGAATTGAAGGCATCGCCGACCCTATACTCCTTACAATATGCGACCTTATGGCTTTCCAGTTGTGACCCAGCCTTATTGCCAGCAGAGATCCTACGGCAGCTGCCAGTGTAAGTGCAATCTGGTTGGCACCCGAAAGGGTCTCGTCACCCAGGAATTTTACATTAAAGGTTAAGAGTATTATTAGAACTATAATTGGGATCAGCGATTCAAATAATCCCGGGGTCTTTATCCTGTTTTCACTCATGTTACCCACGATTTTTAAAGGCCACAATATAGCTTTTTTTTAACTATTTAATAAATGAGAGTCGATTAATAAGCCCGATATGTTTTCTGGCACAGCATGAAGTTTGAAATCATACCAAAATTTAATTATATTGTATGAAGAAATGACTGATATGAAAACCGAACTGGACCTTTTTACTATAAGACCGGAGGATAAAATACCTGATAAGGGAAGGGTTCTTATTTCGGAACCTTTCCTGCCTGACTCCTTCTTCAACAGGACCATTGTTTATCTTACCGAACACAATGAAAAAGGTTCTGTAGGTTTTATTATCAATAAAAGTATCAATATAAGGGTTAGCGATGCCCTCGAGGGATTCCCGGGATGGGATGAGAACCTTACCATGGGTGGGCCGGTGGCCCCCGATACCCTGCATTACCTTCATACCATGGGTGATATTGTTCCCCGGAGCGTGCTTGTGTCTGGTAATATTTTCTGGGGCGGAGATATTGACGTACTGAGACAGCTGATCTCTTCAGGCAGGATGAAAACAGGAGATATCAGGTTTTTCCTGGGATATTCGGGTTGGGGAGAAGGCCAGCTGGACCGGGAACTGAAAGAAAATTCGTGGGTGATTGCAGATGTCAACCCCGGAGTGATAATGAACTACCGAGAAGAAGATTCATGGAAAAGGGTGCTCCGTGACCTGAATAAAAGATACAGCATCTGGGCTGAATTCCCCGAAAGCCCAGAGATGAACTGATAAGGGGAATTCTGGCTTAAAACCGTAGCCCGCAATATCACCCGTTAAAGTTACTGGTCCGGTTTCGGAGATCCGGACCAACAATAAATGGAGTGTTGTCGCAGATCTCCCACCCCCCCGTTGTAGCAGATCTCCGAATCTGCGACGTTACGCCAGGTAAGGTTAATGGTCCGGATTAGGACAAACGGACCAACAATAAAAGGACTGTTTTAGCAGATATACCACACCCCCCTTT
>JBJKPH010000052.1:0-5747 GCA_046706585.1 Bacteroidales bacterium
CCTTCAAAGCTTCCGATGCTGATCCGGGAGACGGGAAGGGCACTTATCGACGATGCAGGCTATCTGCTTGGGACGGTTATTGCAACAAAGAGATTGTCTGACGGAAGAAGGTCAACAGTTGTGGACATAGGAGTGAACCTGCTTTTTACTTCGTTCTGGTACGACCATGAATTTTACCCTGCAAGTCACACTTCGGATCATCTTGAGGAGACAAGTATTTACGGACCTCTTTGCATGAATATTGACATTCTCAGGGAGGCAATAGCTTTCCCCTTGCTGAAGAAAGGTGATAATTTCGTGATAAAAAGAATAGGTGCATACAATATGACACAATGGCTGCAGTTCATTACAATGAGACCTAACGTAGTAATGATCGATGAGACAGGGAAGACGCATTTGATTAGAAAAGCAGAGAACCTTGAAACAATAACCTCTGCTGAGATAGTACCAACCCATCTTAAATAATATGACCGGTGACCTGAAATTATTCGGCAGGGGGATACTGAACAGTTACTCACAGGTTTTCTTCTCTGACAGTTACCTTTTTTCCCTTTTGCTGATCCTGGTTTCATTTGCCGATTTTTATGCCGGCCTTTGCGGTATTACGGCTGTTCTCGTTACCAACTGTGTCGGATTCATGATGGGGCTCGACAGGAAAGTAGTGGCCAGGGGGCTATACGGGTTCAATAGCCTGCTCGTGGGACTTGGGCTCGGTCTTTATTACGAACCCGGACTGGTAATAATGATGGTTATAGTACTTGGTTCAGTACTTACACTCTTTATTTCGGTATCGTTGCAGGGAGTGCTTGGCAAGTACGGGCTGCCATACCTTAGCGTGCCATTTATTATTGGCGCTTGGATTGTGACTCTTGCAACAAGGGAGTTCAGCTCGCTGGGACTGAGTGAAAGGGGAATATTTACATTCAATGAATTATATACTATCGGGGGAAGCAGTGCGGTAAGGATCTTCGAATGGTGGAACAGTATTGAATTTCTACGACCCCTGAGGATTTACTTTATAAGCCTGGGAGCCATACTGTTCCAGTATAATATTCTTGCAGGCGTAATAATTTCGCTGGGCCTGTTGCTGCATTCAAGGATATCTTTTACCCTGTCACTTATGGGATTTTTCACCGCATATCTCTTTTATGAAATTACAGGGGCAAGCATATCCGATCTGAACTATAGTTATATTGGATTCAATTATATTCTGACCTCCATAGCGGTAGGAGGATTTTTTATTATCCCGTCATGGAGATCTTATCTTTGGGCCATTTTACTCGTACCTGTAGTTGCCTTAATAACAATTAGTTTTTCCAGCCTTTTCTCTGTTTTCAAGCTACCGGTCTATGCACTTCCATTCAATATTATTGTTCTTCTGTTCCTTTACGTTCTCAAGTTCAGGGTAAAAATGTCTGGAAAGCTTTCAGAAGTGTTTATCCAGCAGAACAGTCCGGAAAAAAATCTCTATTCATATTCAAATGATATCCTGAGGTTCAGGATTGGATATGTTACAGTTAAACTGCCGTTTTTCGGAGTATGGAGCGTTTCCCAGGCTCACGACGGAGAATACACTCACAGGGGGGACTGGAAGCATGCATGGGATTTTGTTATTCTTGATAAGGATAACAAACAGTTCAGGAATAAGGGTGATGAAGTGTCGGATTATTATTGTTACAATAAACCGGTTACTGCTGTTGCCGATGGAACTGTGGTACATATTGAAGACAATATCCCTGATAACGTCATAGGTACTCCGAATATTAGGGAGAACTGGGGTAATACTATCATTATTCAGCACAACGATTATCTTTACTCCTCCCTGAGTCACCTTGTCCCCGGGTCGTTTACAGTGAAGGAAGGTGACAGGGTCAGGCAGGGTGATCCTGTAGCAAAATGTGGAAACTCAGGCAGGTCGCCTTATCCTCATCTTCATTTCCAGTTGCAGCCGACACCTTATATCGGTTCAAAAACACTTGATTATCCCCTGAGTTACTATATAAGTCATATAGGTGATAGTTTCGGCCTGAATTATTTTGAATACCCTGCTGTGGATGACCGGATATCGAACATCGAAGTTAACGAGTTGCTGTTCAGGGCATTTGACTTTATTCCAGGGAAAGAGATACGGTTTAACGTTAACAGGAATGGCAACAGTTTCAGTGAAGAGTGGGAAGTATCTACAGATGAGTATAACAACCCATTCATAAGATGCCTGGGATGTGGTTCAGTAGCCTGGTTTAAGAATGATGGCACCATGCTGATGTTCAGGCATTATGAAGGAAGGAAGGATAATCTGTTATACTGGTTTTTCATGTCGGCTTACAAGATACAGCAGGGTTTTTATCACGACCTGGTGGTAAAGGACAGTTATCCCCTGAACCTGTTCTTCAGAAAGAGTGTACTTGTTCTTCAGGATTTTCTGGCTCCTTTCGTACTGTTTTTCAGTTCAGGGTACACTCTTACATACAAGAACATCGACAGTGAAATATCGCCTTCAGTCATTGAACTTGAAGCAACAGCTTCCAACAAGGTTTTCGGAATAGAGACGAGGAGGGTAATAACTTCGTTAATTATTGGAGACTGCGGCATTGAAAAGATAAGAGTTGAGGGGAGTAATATTAATATTGAAGCATCATGCGAGTTAAGTTAATATATTTTCTTTTACTGATTTTTTGCTCCCTGAAGATCTTCTCTCAGGGATTGAATGAATACAGGTATTATGACAGCCTGACCTATGCCCAGTATCTCAATTCCGACTGGCGTGATCTCAGGGTTTCATCAGGTGAAGCTATCCGTAAAGGATATGACTATTATTATATGAGGATGCGTGCAGGTATCAGCAAGTATGAAAAAGGAAATTACATGGGAGCTATCGGTGATTTCAGGAAAGCATTGGAATTCAATGCAGGTGATCCTGTTGCACAAGAATATATATACTACAGTTATCTTAATATGGGGAAAGAACCTGTTGCCAGGGCTGTAAGCGGCTCTTTCAGTGAATCATTGAAAGGCAGGGTCAGGAAAGATGTCAGTAATACCGTTGCCTCGTTTGATTATATGTACAGCAATTCAGGAAGTGATGATCTTATTGCTGCCAATGAATCAATTTACGGGTACGGGCTTGAAGGTAACCTGATAGTTCCCCGTGACATGATGAACTTTTCATTATCGCTGTCACATCTGGTTTCACCCCATACAACTATATATCATTCGGCATCCTTCCTTACACGGACCAACTGGCTGTATTATAATGACGGAACCTATGCGGCACAATTGAGCGAACAAAATGTCAACCAGTTCCAGTATTATTTTTCTCCTTCATTCAGCACTGCAGGAGCATTGACTATCAGACCTTTCGTTCATGTGATCTTCATTCGTTACCCTATGATCTATTTTCAAACCATGGGAACCTATACAAATGCATATACATATACTGAGAAAAATTTGAATTTTGCCGGAGGAATGTCACTGGAAGAGCTTGCCGGGCCTGTCGAATTCCGCTTTTCAGCAAGTTATTCATATATGAACTACACTGATAACGTTCAGTTCGGAGCCGAAGCATCAGTTTATCCCTCAGGGAACAGCAGTTTTTATTTTGGTGGTGGCATTTACAGGATATATGCTAACGAAGAGTCAGGATGGAGAGGCAGGAATGTATATAGCTGGCTTGCAGGTGCTGGATTTGGAGGTAAAGTATGGATCGAACTATCGGGTCTCAACGGTGATATATATAATTTCAGCAACCGGGACGGTTATGTTGTATTTAACGGTCCTGGCCAGGCATACATGGATATGAATGCAACTGTTATTGTGCCGTTCGGGACTTCCGGGGTTAAACTTTACTTTCTTGCAGGAATTACCGGGCATTATGCGGTATATTCGCCTGAACCCGGTATCTTAATACCTTACACTGATGAAAGAATTATCTCAACAAAATATCTGGGAGGACTAACATGGACATTTTAAAAAGAAATTCAGGATGGCTGATGGCAATAGTTTTATTGTTACTTCCTTCGGCAGCCATTAGATCACAGACATTTGTCGATATTAAGGATGCTTTTCAAAAGAGTTATATCCAGGAGGCAACTGGAGATTATATGAATGCTGCAGCGAGCTTAAGGGATGTATATGATGAAAAGTCTTATGAAATAAACCTGAGGCTCGGCTGGCTGAGTTATTTGCAGGGAAGCTTTACCGAATCGAAGGCTTATTACAATAAGGCAATTAACCTGATGCCTTATGCTGTTGAGCCACGTTTCGGCTATGTTTACCCTGCCGCAGCTATGGGGAACTGGTCTGAAGTTATCGCCCAGTACGAAAAAATACTTGAGATAACACCCAATAACTCAGTGGCTATGCACAGGCTGGGACTGATCTATTACGGAAGGGAGGATTATGAAAACGCCCTTAAGCTGTTTAATAAGGTTGTAAACCTGTATCCTTTTGATTATGATGGTCTTACTATGTTAGCCTGGACAAATTACAGGCTGAATAATATCAGGGAGGCCAAAATACTGTTCCAGAAGGCATTACTGAATACACCAAACGGTACTTCTGCCCTTGAAGGACTCGATCTGCTTAAATAATATGGATTGACTACAAAGTGACAGGGACGTTTCCGGTTATCAGAACCGGTAAGGTCAGGAGGTAATAACCGGTTCAAAAGTACCACCCCTGATATCAAATGTTGAACTTTACAGGGTTCCCGGCGATTGATTTTATTATATTAGCATAAAAACTGCAGGATGGTACTTAATTATATATGGATAGGATTTTTCCTTGTAGCCTTTCTTTTTGCACTGGGGCAACTGATCTTTACGGGAAATACGGCTGTCTTTTCAGACATTGTCAATTCGACCTTCGAAAGTGCCAAAACAGGATTCGACATATCACTCGGACTTACCGGCGTACTTACCCTCTGGATGGGAATAATGAAGATAGGCGAAAAAGGAGGGATGGTTAAGATACTTACCAGGGTTATAGGACCATTCTTTCAGCGCCTTTTCCCTGAACTCCCTAAGGGACATCCTGCCTACGGATCGATCATGATGAACCTGGCAGCCAATATGCTCGGACTGGATAATGCCGCCACACCAATGGGATTAAAGGCAATGAACGAGATGCAGGAGGTGAACCCACAGAAAGACAGGGCATCGAATGCCCAGATTATGTTCCTGGTGCTCAATACCTCGGGTCTCACAATTATACCTGTCAGCATAATGGTATACAGGGCACAGCTTGGCGCTGCAAACCCTTCGGGTATTTTCATACCGATATTGCTTGCAACTTTTTTCTCAACGCTTGCAGGTCTTATATCGGTATCCATAGTGCAGAAGATCAGGCTATTTGATCGCTTGATACTGCTCTATCTGGGTGGACTGACAATCTTTATCGGAGCAGTAATATGGTATTTCAGCAGGTTGCCCAAAGAGGATATTACCAGGATCTCAACATTTGCTGCGAACTTTGTGCTGCTAGCAATAATTATTTCATTTATACTGCTTGGCATCAGGAAGCGACTTAACGTGTATGATACATTCATAGAAGGAGCAAAGGAGGGGTTTGGTATTGCGATCAGGATCATACCTTACCTGGTGGCCATCCTGGTGGCTATTGGTGTATTCAGGGCATCGGGAGCAATGGATATGCTTGTTGATGGTATAAAGTCCGTAGTTGCAAAGCTCGGGATCGATACTGATTTCACCGGCGCGCTTCCCACTGCGCTTATGAAGCCCCTGAGCGGC
>JBJKPH010000053.1:0-5493 GCA_046706585.1 Bacteroidales bacterium
GCCCGCAACTGTAGCATTTGCCCCTGTCGGGTAAATACTCATCCCTCTTCCTCCTGGTTGATAGCGTAAGAAGCGCAATACCAAGTGCCAGCCCGAGGAAGGCTCCTGCATACGGTGTGCCTCGCGAAAACTGGTCCTTTATCGCTGCTTCCTCCTCGTATAATTCCTCAGTAGTTTTTCCTGACTCTTTAAAGGTAACTGCATCCTGGCTTGTTGCTTTGATCCCGGATGTTGCCTCGAGCCTGATCTCGTTTGCAAGCCGCACAGTCCTGTGCATCATGGAAAGATTGTCTGAGAAGTGACCTGAGAACGACCATCCGCCAACCACGAATACCGGTATGAGCAGCAGGTAGAGTATATACCGTCTCCTGGAGGTCTCCCTTGATTCGGGTGGTGAATCGATGTTTGATGGTATAATGGCATTATAGGGACATGAATTTTCACATAGCCTGCAGATAATACATGTTGTGGGTGCAATTTTCAGATGCTTTCCCGAAAATCTTGACATCCAGTTAAGTATCACACCATACGGACAGAGGAACCTGCAATAGGGCCGATTGATAAATAGTCCTGAAACCAGCAGCAATATTCCAAAAACGATCATCGTGGCAGGGGCATTCAGCCTGAAAAATCCTACGAAAGGATCGTACTTGCATATTAGAAACTGGCTGTCAGTGGCAGCAAACAGTACGGCAAGAGCCAGATAAATATAAGGTATCGATCCCAGTAACACCTCAATTACTCTTGGCAGCTTAACCGGAAAAAAGCCGGTTAGTTCCTGTATTGCTCCAAGCGGGCATGCTCCCGCGCAAAACTGCCTTCCGTAACCCAGTGCAAATATTATAGGTATAATGAAAAAGAGAAAAGCTGGAATTGGCAGCATGTAGTCCTTGTTAAAGAGAGCAAGTGATATATTCTGGACCGAACCGATTGAACATATGCATCCTTCGCGGAAAAAACCGAAGTAAGCCAGAGAAAATATGGAGGTCCATATTATGGCACTTCTCGATCTTTTTTTGAGTGTCAGCCATGTGGTTAAAATCATTACAGCTATCAGTACTGCCACATCAATATATTCCCACACTGTGCTTCGCGGACTGGCATACTGATATTCGGGGTATACGTATCCTGACTCGAATTCGGGCTTCGGGAATCTTTGCTGCGCATACATTACCGCATGCCATGCCAGCATTATCAGAAGTACGATATATGGTAATCTTTTTTTCATGCTCCGGCCTCCTTGTAGCCCTGTTTAGGTTTGTATGGCTGCGATACCGGAACACGCTGTATGGCATCCGAAGGGCAGGCTATCGCTATTGAACACTGGTTGCAGTTTTTGCACAGTTCTTGCTTTATCTGCATGTGAAGCGACCCGTTACCGAAATCGGTACATCCCTTCACACATTTGGCACAACCGGTACATAGATCTTCGTCGATCGTGTATTCGAAATAAGGTTCTTCAACATACTTCCTGGTTATTGCATTGGTTGGGCATAACTGGTGCTCAGCAGCAGTGTCCATCACTTTAACGCCCTGTCTCAGGAAACCACTGCACAGGTCGCAGTACCCGCACATTGTAAATGCATGCATACATTTTACAGCCGAAGGGGTCAATACACAGTTTGTCTCACACTGTCCGCACTGGGTGCATTTGAGTGGATCAATCTGCCATACGAATTCTTTTGCCGTACTCTTTCTCAGTACGGATACTGAAAGGTATGCAACCGGCAGGGTCACTGCCAGCCTGCCAATCTGCCTCACAAATTCCCTTCGTGATCTGTATTTGTTCTTCCCTTCCATTTAATGATCCTTTTATTGTTCCTGTGTGCAGCTGTCTGTTCCCGGGCACGAGGCATAATCGGGGCAACCCCTGCAATCACTGCCGGACACCATCTTCCTGCTGAGCAGCAGCGTAATGCCTGCCAGTATAAGTAGTGTACACCATCTTACTATCCTGCGGATAAACTCCTGCCTGTTCATTCTTAAAGATTTCTTTTAAAAATATATATTTTGGAATCAGCCGGATTAGCGGCGTAAATAAGGTTATTGTTATCTGCTGCCACGTCAACCGGGATGGCAGGGGTAAAAAACGGGGGCTGTGCAACCAGTTCCACAAGCTGCCCGTCGGGCTTCAGTCTTTTGATCCTGTTGATCCCTTTCTCGGCAGTAATAATGTCTCCTCCAGGAAGGAAAGTGAAGTGAGAAGGATTACAACATGCGCAGAAGTATTCAAGGGCAGTACCTGATTCTCCGAACGAATCAATTGTCTCACCCTTCATGTTCCTTGTCTCAACTCTCCTCTGACCGGTGTTGGCAGCAAAAATCAGGCCTCCCCTCAGTGATACGTCGAAGTACGGGCTTGGAATTATAAACTGATTTCCGGGTTGCCCTACGATCGACACCAGTGCTCCGTTCCTGTCAAGTACATAAATGGTCTTATTCCCTGCATCGGCAATAGCAACATTGGTGCTGTTTGCCGACACACTGGTAATTATTGAATTATCGTCGTAGGGGCCCCACTCATCAAGTTGCCGGCCTTCCATATCATACAGCATTACTGTCTCTGTGGTACAGGCAAAGATAGTGTCACCTGATATGGCCAGTGCTCCCACCTGACCGCTGGTCTCAATGTTCCAGACCGGTTTCTGGTCGTGTGTATAAAATGCAATGAACGAGTCACCCCCGGTAACAATTCCCCTGTCTGATACTGCAACGCTCTTTAGGTGCCCGAAAGGTATCTCAAGTTCACTTTCGACCGACCACATGGGCACAGGTTCTTCTTCAGGTAGAGTGGCTACCACCTGGTCGATAGCCTCGTTCCTTCCCCTGGTGGAGTCGTAAACTATAAAAAGAATGAAGATTACGATAATTGCAAGTGAAAAGTACAATGCGATTTTTCTGTTCATATCATTCGTTTTTTATTTTCCAATGTATAGACATGCCATGTTCTTATTGTCGCGCATAAGCAGGTAACCGTTTGTGTAGGCCAGTGGCCCCCAGGCATCAGCCCCTTCAGGGAAGACCTTGTGATGAGCCATAAGTGTTACGCTACCCCTGTTAAGCCTGAACATGAATAATTCTGAGTCGTCATTCACCAGGAATAGCCTGTCGCCTGCTATCATATAGGGCCCCAGTCCGTATTTCCCTTCCTTGCCGCTCGACCAAACCGGAGTTAAGATGTTCGATAACTGGTAACATGTCAGTTCGTTCCTTAAAGCACCTGCGTCCTTTGTGTTGATAGTCCAGATAAAATTACCTGTTAGCAGGGGTGTCTGCTGTTCGCTCGATAATCCTTCCTTGGGTGTATGTATATCGGTGGTTGTGGCACTGAATCCCTCTGCCGTTTTATTTATTGTTAATCTTGCTCCGCCGGCTCCGTAACCAGCCGTAAGAATTAGCTGGTTACCTGCAATTACCGGACTGGGTGCTATAACCGTGGGATTCCAGTCGTTGGCTTTCCAAAGCAACTGACCCTTGTCATCACCCTCGGCAGAGATACCTACCGTGCCACCCACAGCCATGTAGATATACATCTTTTTGCCAAGTATTGTAGCAGGCATTACCGATGAATGTGACATCCTCAGACTGTCGGGGTTTGGTGTCCGCCATTCAATTTCCCCTGTTTCACAGTCAACGCCCACCATCAGTTCATTACCACCTATCGCGATCACTGCCGTCCCATTATCGATCAGCGGGCACTGTGCCGTATACCATCCTGGTTCCTTTGCTCCCCAGTCTCTTACGAGGTCCATCGACCATAACAGGTCACCACTTTCACGGGCAAGGCACATAACGTGACACCTGGGACCCATGGAAAGAACATATTTTTCAGTTACGGCAGGTATTGTTCGCGACATACCATGATTCCTCTTAACTGCTACATGGTACCACCTTTTCCAGAGCTCTTCCCCGTTCTCAAGTGAAAAACATCTCAGGGCATCAGCCCTTTGTTTTTCGTTATAGTCGAGGATATATACTTTACCGTCGTAGATTGCCGGTGCGGCATATCCCTCACCGAGGGGTACCTGCCATATGATCGGGGGACCTTCTTCGGGCCATGATTCTGCAATGGGAGTCGGATCGTTGCTGATATTATCATAATTGGGTCCCCTGAACCTTGGCCAGTTGCCGCTTGCCTCAGTCGCTGCGGCAGATATCTCCTCAAAAAACTCACCGACCATAACCGAATCATTCTCCCCCAGCCCCTTTGGCCTGTTGTCAAGCCCGGGAACTCTTAATGCAGGTTCTGCAGAAGGATTTCCAAACAACAGCCATCCGAACATCACTGCGAACAAAACTATGACCCCTGTTATAATATAATTATTATATGTTCCCTTTGCAGGCATCTGTTACCAACTTCATTAATATAATTCTTGCTCACCTAACCTATAATACGGGGCTGCGCAAGATAACCAGAATTGGACTTTTTTGGAAGAATTATTTTAAGAATCTGGCCTGAAAAATTAATTCCGATCAAATTCTAGTGTGGAGTGGGTTTTATTCTGGTTGCTGGTTGCTGGTTGCTGGTTGCTGGTTGCAGCATTACTCCTGCCTGCCGGTGGTCTCCGGCGGCCAATATTCCGTTCCTCCATCACATTTTCTCATATCTCAAGTCTCACACCTGTCCGCCGTAGTCTTGCATTGCCAACCGTAGTACCGATAACTCGGGACGAAGGCGGATCTCATATGCCCTGTGCTAGAAAACGATCACTCCCCTCAGATGTTCTCCCTTCAGCAGATTGGCATATGCCTGGTTGATCTCATCGAGAGTATAAATATTGGAGATCAGTGAATCAAGGTCAAGTTTTTTCTCAAGATAGAGTTTTTCATAATTTGCCAGGTCCTTAACAGTATTATTTGTTCCGTAATATGAACCCTTGATGGTTTTTTCCTGCCTGGTGAGTGCTGCTGCACTGAAACGGGTCTGTGACGAAACAGGTGGTATACCTATAAATGAAGCTGTTCCTCCCGGTCTCAGACATTCGATGGCCAGTTCCTGTGATGCCGGGTCGCCGGCCGCTTCGAAGGCATAATCGATCTTTATCTCTTTGCAGTGCTCCAGAATGGCTTTCTCATTATTCTCATTGAACACGAAGAAATCTGTTGCACCCATCTTCAGAGCGACATCCTTCTTTACCGGATTCTTATCCACGGCTGTTATCCTGGCAGCTTTTCTGAGCTTCAGCCCCAGCAGAACGTTCGAACCTACGCCCCCTATTCCGAAAACGATGACGTTTGATCCTTCACGTACATTGGCCGTGTTAAGCACCGATCCCACACCTGTAGTCACCGCGCATCCCAGAATTGCTCCAACATCGAAGGGAGTTGTATCAAGAAGAGGTACGGCACAGTCTTCAGGCAGTACCAGTTTTTCGGCAAAGCACCCCACCGATGATAACTGGTACACCTTTTCCCCTTTCTTGTTGGTAAACCTGGTGGTTCCGTCAAACATAACTCCTTCCCATGTCGGACCGTTATAGGTGCTGCATATAC
>JBJKPH010000054.1:0-3111 GCA_046706585.1 Bacteroidales bacterium
CATGGCATATGCTGCACGCTTTTCATCATAAGGTAATGCCTTTTCATAGCCTCTGCGGGCATGAGCCATACAGTTTACATGGATAATATCCTTTCTTTTAGCAAATATATCATATACTTTGTACCCATCGGTTTGCAGGTAACCCTTGAAGTCCCTGACCAACATTTCAAACAACACACTTTAAGTAAATATACCACAAAAAGCATGACTTAAAATATGTTTTTTCAGTTCTGGAAATTCTGGCCTACATATTACGACTAGCAACTAACGACAAACTAAAAACGGGGGAAATGTGCCAACCAAGGGTTGCACCCGTGGCTACTTTATTTAAATACGGGATCAACAGGAGAAAATGCGGTTGCAGGGCTGCCAGACAATTGTAAACCATGCAATTTTTCGTTTCTTTGAATGTTGGTTCGTTTTTTGCCATGTTTCAATGATGATTAAACTGATAGCTTTTATAACAGGCCTTTATCTTACGGCATACCCGGTGTACAGCCAGTACACAAATACTGATGACAGGGTTACAACAGATGCCGTTAAGTCGGTCAAACTGCACCGGTCGGAATGGAACCTTTCATACCCTGTCATTACACTGGGCAGTGATGAAAAACTCACTCTCGGATTCGATCTGCTGGGCAATAACATTGAGACATACTACTATACGTTTGAACATTGTGATAAGGACTGGAAAGTAACCGGACTGACAACCACCGAGTTCATTGACGGTTTTGCAGAAAACCAGATTGAGGATTACAGCCTATCATTCAATACAAAAGTCAATTACGTGCATTATAATCTTGAATTCCCTAACAGGAATGTACAATTCAGGATATCAGGCAATTATATAATCAGGATCTACCCGGCCGGCGATCCTGAGCACCCTGTCATCACCAGGAGGTTCATGGTAAATGAGAACAGGGTATCTGTTGATGCCGCACCGCAGAGGCCAAAACTAACAGCATATTACAATACTCACCAGCAGATCGATTTTACCGTTAAGCACCCGGGAATGGTAATAACGGATCCATCCAGGACAATATTTGCAACAATATTGCAAAACGGATGCTGGGAGATATCAAAGAGCGATCTGCGGCCAACGTTTATCAGGAGTGATGAACTTGTTTACAATGATCTTTCGGGCGACAATATTTTCCCCGGGATAAGCGAGTTCAGGTATTTTGATATTAAGAGCATAAGGTACCAGAGTGAATACATAAAAAGTATAGGATTCAATAATGGAATATACAGTGTACTTCTGACCAACTCGGAGAACCGGTCGGCCAGGCCATATTTTTACTGGCAGGACCTCAACGGGAAATATTATACGGCAGTCCAGGAAGGGAGGGACCACGAAACCGAATCCGATTACCTTCAGGTATCTTTCACTCTTCCGTCTGCTTTCCCTGTGAGGGATGGAAATGTATATATCTGGGGTGAACTTACGGGCTGGTCGGTATCAGACAGGAACAAGATGATATACAATGCTGCTGATCATGCTTATGAATGTACACTTCTGCTGAAGCAGGGCTGGTACAATTACCTGTATGCAGTATCAGCGGGACCCGGAAGCGGGTTAGACTTTGAGCCCTTCGAGGGGAATCACTTTGAAACGGAAAATGATTACCTGATCCTGATCTATTTCAGGGATCCCATGGGCCGCTATGACAGGCTTGTCGGGAGCAGGACAGTCAACAGTGTAAACAAGTAAATCAGTGTTTTGAATGAGTATCGATTCCATGCTGCATATATATTGTATGCTGCAGGGTCTTCGTTATCTCCGACATATATTCCTCAACAGCCCTTACCGATCCCGGGAGGGTATATATCAGGCTTTTACCAATAATCCCGGCAACACTCCGGCTCAGTACTGCATTTGGCTTTTCCATTCCATACTTTACCCTTATCAGTTCCATTATTCCCGGAATCTCTTTGTCGAGCAATTCCTTTACCACGTCAACCGTGATATCCCTGGGGCTTATACCGGTACCACCGGTAGTAATGATAACATCATATAAGTATGAAGCTTCGTTGAGGATCATTCTCAGGCGACTTACATCATCAGCAATAATTTCAACTTCAGATTCCATCTTCCAGCCTAATTCACTGAAGCATGCATCAACAAGTTCTTTTGCCCTGGGTCCGCTCAGGTCGGTATAGTCGCCTTTTGCAGCCCTGTCACTAAGGGTTATTACAAGTACTTTGAATATATCAGGCAGACTCATTTCTTTATTTTTTCAATCAGTTCAACATTATCGATCACCATTCCTTTATCGACAGCCTTACACATGTCATATATTGTCAGCAGCGCAATACCAACTGCTGTAAGTGCCTCCATTTCAACGCCGGTTTTTCCTGTCGACCTTACTGTCGACTCAATGTAAACACCTGTAGTATCTATTGTGGCATTCACTTCAACCTTTTCCAGTAATATGTTATGGCACAGTGGTATCAGGTTTTGGGTATGCTTTGCAGCCTGTATACCTGCTACCTGCGACAGAGTAAGTACATCACCCTTTTTTATCTGGTTTTGTTTTATAAGTTCTATGGTATCGCCTGCCAGCGTAATATGTCCTTTCGCCCTGGCGATCCTCAATTGAGGTACCTTATCGCCGACATCTACCATTCTGGCCTTTCCGTCTGCGTCGGTATGTGATAGTTCCTTCATTTTCCTGAGGTGTACTGTATACTGTTTTGAAAGCAACTACGCAATATACGAAATAATAAGGATGCAAAAAATGGTGTAAAATCAGCATTCTCCATAAGCATTACCTACCCTGATTCCTGCATATATCAGCCACCGATATTATAGAATTTCCCCGTTGAGTTAGCCGAACCGCACGCAGGTTTATGCCCGACAGCCATCTGTATTGCTCTTTCAGCCCCAAGTTCCCTGACATCATAACCGAGGTCATTGAAAAGGCATGGTTTCACCTTCCCATCGGCTGTAAGCCTTAGCCTGTTGCAGATCGAACAGTTACCCCCGTCTCCGCCTTCCACTATTCCGAATTCACCACGGGCCAGATCCATTTGCCTGATATACCTCACTTCCAGGCCATTCTTTACTCCGTACTCCGTAACTGCAACAGCGTCAGGTTCCCGTGATGATTC